>CAYUBZ010000338.1:0-2812 GCA_964443205.1 uncultured Hyphomicrobium sp.
GCGGGGACCGTGCCTGAGCGGCAGAGGGTCGTTCGGGGTTCGACGGCCAGCTCTCCACGCCTCTTCACCATCGTCCATCCGCGAGCCTGCGCCGGCGCGTGACGTCGCGCAGAAAAACGTAGACCCAAGCTTGCAGCGTCTCGCCACGCGCGAGTTGGATCGGGCGCTCGAGGCGCGCGTACTCGCTGAGGGAGGGATCGCCGGGCAAGACGCCCTCGTAGGCGTCGAGCCAAGCGAGCGTGCGCTGCGGGTTCAAAAGCGCCACCAGCTCCCCGTGCACCACGTCGCCCACCTGGCTGCTTTCCACGAGGCCCGGATAGCGGCCCAGATCATAGAGCCGCGCGGCCGTCATCGTCGCCGGGCCGAGGCCCCGGGACTCGCGGGCAAGCCGGTCGCGCTGCACGCGGCCCAGCGCGCCCGCTGCGGTGCTCATCAGCGTGCCGTAGACGAACAGATGGCGGCCGGTCTTGTCCACAGAGGCTCTCGCGCCAGGGTCCGGGGCCAACCGTAACATTCGCCGGGCCCGCGGCGTACAGTGAGGCAGCCCGCAAGGAGGACTGCCCCATGCTTTACAACCGTCGTCTTACCGCGTTTGTCGCGGCCGCCTGCGCGGCGGCGATCGCGGCCTTTGCGCCGCTCTATGACACGCGCGCGCTTGCCGCCGAGGCGCCCGTGTTTACCGGGCTCGTTAAGGGCGTGGCGGTCGGCGGCTACGATCCGGTCGCCTACTTCAAGCAAGCAAAACCGGTGCAAGGCTCCAAGGACATAGCGCTTCAATACGAGGGCGCCACCTGGCGCTTTGCGAGCGCGGAGAACCGAGCAGCGTTCGAGGCCGACCCGGCGAAGTACGCGCCGCAGTACGGCGGCTATTGCGCCTACGCCGTCTCCAAGGGCTCCACGGCGAAGGCCGAGCCCGATGCGTGGACCATCCACGACGGCAAGCTCTATCTCAACTATGACAAGTCCGTGCGCGCGATCTGGGAGAAGGACATACCCGGCAACGTCGCCAAGGCCGACGCCAACTGGCCGGGGGTGCTGGGGGAGTGATCCCTTCCGGGCCAAGCGCAAGCGGAGACTTGCGTGGATCCCGCGGACGAGGCTAGCCCGCAATCTTGGTGAAGTCGGCAACGGTGAGGGTGGCGGCGCGGATCTCCGACAGCATGTGCAGACGGTTCCGGCGCAGCGCCGCGTTGTCCACATTGACCGTGACCTTGTCGAAGAAGGCGTCGACGGGCGCGCGCAGCTCGGCCAGCGCACGCATGGCGCCGGCGAAATTCTCCACGTTGATGGCAGCCGCGGTGTCCTGCTTGACGCCCTCGATGGCGGCGGCGAGCGCCGCCTCCTCCTTCGCCTCCAGAAGTGCGACCTCGTAGGTGGCGTCGTAGCTCGTCTTGTCCTTCCTCTCCTCGTCGCGCAGGATGTTGGTCGCGCGCTTGACGCCGGCGAGCAGATTGGCGCCGTCGTCTGTTTGCAGGAACTGCGAAAGCGCCTCGACGCGCTTGACGATGAGTGCCAAGTCGTCTTGGCCGCCAAGCGAGAACACCGCGTCGATGAGGTCGTGGCGGGCACCCTTGTCGCGCAGGTGGACCTTCAAACGATCGGCGAAGAACGCCATGAGGTCCTCGACGATGGGCGCAAACTGCATGAAGCGCAGGGCGCTGCTCAGCCGGTCGCGTCCCTCGAAGAGTGCGAAGGCGGCGTCCTTGCTTACGCCTTGCGCCTGCATGATATCTTCGACCTTGCCGCGCAACTCCGCGGCCGCCTCGCGGTTCTCGCGGCCGTAGTGCAGCAGGTAGACCTCGGCGATATAGCGGGGCAGCGGCAGGCGCAGGTCATTCTCCAGAACGATGCGGATGATGCCCAGCGCAGCACGGCGGAGCTGGTAGGGATCGCCCGAGCCGGTCGGCTTCTCACCAATGGCCCAGAAGCCGACCAGCAAATCGAGCTTGTCGGCCAGCGCGACGGCGATCGAGACCGGCGCGGTCGGCACGGTGTCGCTCTGGCCCCGCGGCTTGTAGTGCTCCTCGATGGCGGCTGCGATCTTGGGGTGCATCTTTTCGGCTTGCGCGTAGTAGCGGCCCATGAGCCCCTGCAGCTCGGGGAACTCGCCGACCATGCCGGATACCAGATCGGCCTTGCAGAGCTGCGCGGCGCGCCCCGCCAGCTCCGGCTCGGCATCGACGGCACCCGCGATCTGACGGGAGAGCTCGGTGATGCGCTCCATGCGGTTCCACTGGGACCCGAGCTTCTCGTGAAAGGTGATGCCCTTCAGCTCGAAGTGCATGGGTTCGAGCTTCTTCTTTAAGTCCTGCTCCCAGAAGAACTTGGCGTCGGACAACCGCGCCGCGATCACCTTCTCGTTGCCGGCGATAATCTCTTTGCCGCCGTCCCTGGCCTTCAGATTGGAGACGAGCAGGAAGCGGTTGGCGAGCTTCTTGGTGCGCGGATCGCGCAAGGAAAAGCACTTCTGGTGCGTCTTCATGGAGGTAGCGAGACACTCGGCCGGCACCTCCAGGAATGCCTTGTCGAACTCGCCCATCAGAACGACCGGCCACTCGGTGAGGCCGGCGTTCTCTGAGTTCAACGCCTCGTCCTCGACGAGGGCGAGCTTGGCGTCCTTGGCGAGCGTGCGGGCATGCTCGGCGATGATCTTTGCGCGCGCCGCCCCGTCGAGGACCACCTTGTGGCTCTTCAAGCCTTTCTCGTAGTCGGCAAAAC
This sequence comes from uncultured Hyphomicrobium sp., assembly GCA_964443205.1. GTDB lineage: Bacteria > Pseudomonadota > Alphaproteobacteria > Rhizobiales > Hyphomicrobiaceae > Hyphomicrobium_A. The sequence continues at coordinate 2,719 of CAYUBZ010000338.1, forward strand.
TTACCACCTTGAACGGCTCGTTGCCGTGGAAGCGGTGGCCGCGCGTGGTGTTGCCCGCCTTGATGCCGGCAATCGCGAACGGCACGACCTTGCC
>CAYUBZ010000339.1:0-2804 GCA_964443205.1 uncultured Hyphomicrobium sp.
CTGGCTCGGCATCAACAATGCCGCTCAGAAACCCTTCTTGAGCAAGAAGGGAACCAGCTGAGCGCCGCACCTCTCCTTACCCCGCCACGGCGCGGCCGCTCTCCTGCAAGCAGACGCCATCGCAGATCAGCGCTGCAAAATCTGCCAACGGCATCGGTGCCGCGTACAGAAACCCTTGCGTGTGCATGGGGCCCATACGGCGCAGCCGCTCCGCTTGTGAGAGGCGCTCAATCCCTTCGGCCGTCACGCGAAACCCAAGCTCTTGCGCCAACGCGACGATCGATCGTGCAATCGTTTCCGCCCGCTCGTCCTTGTCGATCCGCGCGACCAGCGATCGATCGAGCTTTAATCGCGTTATCGGAATTCGCGTCAACAGCGCCAGGCTTGTCTGGCCGGCACCGAAATCATCGATGGCCACGTCGATTCCCATCTCGCGGATGCAGTGCAGCGTTTCGCTGATGGTGCCGGCCTCGCTCAGGATCGCGCCCTCGGTGATCTCGATCTCGAGCGGTGCCGTAGGCGCGCCATACTGCTCCATGATCGCTCGCAGTCTTTGAGGCAGATCCGCTTGCCCCACGGTGAGCGGTGAAACGTTGCTGCTCCACGTGATGCTTTGCGCCTGAGCACCCAAAGCACGCTGCTGTCGTAGCACGGTGGCGAAAACGAACAGATCGATCTGGGCAACGAGCCCATATTTCTCGGCGATCGGAATGAATTCGCCCGGCGGGATGTAACGCTGCAGACGGCGGTTCCACCAGCGCGCTAATGCCTCGCCGCCCCACAGGGCCCCTGTATGGAGGTCGAACTGAGGCTGAACGAATACCTCGAGCTCCGCCCTCTCGACCGCCTCGACCAAGTCCCTTTCCAACAGCATCTTTTCCAGCTCGCGGCGTCCCATCCCCGCGGTGAAGGTCTGCAACTTTCTGCTCTTGGAGCGCTTTGCCTCATAAAGAGCGATGTCGGCTGCCTTGTAGAGGCTCTCTAGATCCTCCACGCCGAACATGCGGCTCGCCAATCCCCCGCTTGCCTTGACGGCGATGCGCTTGTCTTGAATGCGGTGGGGCTCATTCACCGCACGCATGATGTCGCCTACGCAGCACCGGGCCTCATCCGGGGTCAATGCGTGGAAGATCACCGCAAACTCGTCTCCGCCGATGCGATAGGCATTGGCCTGGCCATTGATGGCACGCCCAATTCTCTCGCCGATCGATTGGATCATTTGATCGCCGACGGCGTGCCCATAGTGGTCGTTGATGGGCTTGAAGTTGTCTATGTCTATCAGCAGGAGGCTGCACGGCTCGTCCGGCCGCCCCTCGGCCGCCGAAGACGCGCCCAGCCTCTGCTGAAACGCGGCCCGGTTGGCCAGCCCGCTCAGGGTATCGACCAGCGCGATGGCCTCGACCTTCTTGCGCGCACTCACGGCCTCGTCGCGCGCAATGGCAAGCCTCTCGTTGAGCATCCGGGTGTCCTTGAGGACGGCCTCGTTGACTTGCGCCATCATCGCGAAATCGGCGGACACGTCGAATGGCGCAAAGTCGCTCATGCTCAATCCGTAATCCGTGACTCTTGCGATGTCCCGCGGCGCGATCGTGCCGATGAAGAGTACGCCCTCATCACGCCGCGTCAGCGACAGAAACGAGCCGACAACGTGCATGCCGCCGGCCTCGCGAAGCTCCAGCTCCACACGTTTCATGAGGCTGCCGGTTTCAGGCCGCACAGATAAGGTGGCAAGCAAGCTGCGGGCCGTCGCGTCGCCGTCGACCAGCTCGAACGCCTCGTCATAGAGCAGGCCGGCGATTTCAGGATGATGCTTGGCGAAGTAGCTCCCAAGCTTCGCCACCCGTCCGCCTGCGTCCAGCACGAAGGAGAAGGGGCAGCTCTCGAGGATGCTGTCGACGCAGATGCCGGATGCCTCTTGCGGCATGGTGAACTCGAGCCCCTACCTAAGCCGCCGGCAGTCGCGCACCTGTTTCACCAACCCGCAAACACCACCGAGCTTGGCCAGGCCCGAGCTGCTCGAAGTCGAGGATCTCCACGGGCTGATCGAAATGCTCCGACAGGCCAATGAAGAGCCCTTCCACGAATGGGAACAGACCATCGCGAATGGAACGATACGAAACGCGCACTGTGCCGTCAGACAGGGTCTCCACTCGGAACGATGGCGGCGCGAGCTTCGGCAGGCTGGCTTTTATCTTCGAATGAATCGCGTCGAGATTGCCAAGGAACTCCTCGAAGTGTGGCCCTCCGAACGCTATGAGCGGCCCGAATGAGGAGCGCGCCGCAAAGTGGACCCAATAGCGGCCGATCTCGCGCAAGAACCGATCCGTCGACGTGCCGATCGTCTCGGCAGATTGCTTGATGATCTCCAGGCTCAGCTGGTCGTCGTAGGGCAGCACGGCCGCGAATTCGCCCCGGTCGATGCCCGCGCGGTCGCAGATCTGCCACCAGGTGTCCTTTCCGTGATTTTCAATGACAAAGGACCGAATGGCGTTGTTGACCATGCCGTACATTTTTTGTCCCGCGCTGAGCTTACGTGTACGGAGCAAATAGGGCAGAGAGCTTGGCCGGGGGTTAAGCGAAACCCTCCAAAATCCGCATAAATTAGATCTTTCGCCGAGCAGTACCCGCTGGTTGGGGACCCTGCGTCATCTCGCACACCGTTCGCCTCGCGGCCCCTTTGGGGCCGAAGCGATTCCCGCGCTAGAGTCGAGGGGCCAAGAGAATCAGCAGGGGGAACGCATGGGCACGCACGCGAGACGCTTTTCCTTTCTGCTCGCAGGCGCGCTGGCGCTCTCAGGTTCCCT
>CAYUBZ010000340.1:0-2793 GCA_964443205.1 uncultured Hyphomicrobium sp.
CGCGTCCGGCAGCCCAAATCCGCAAATTTACTTCTTTCGGATGCCCGCCTACTTCCGACTTCAACCTTTTTCCCAGCCTCCTACCTCCGGTCGAGTTGCGTATTCTGTTTGCAGATCACCGCGACGCGAAGGACGTCGGCTGCGCTCTAATTGCAATTCCTGCAACGCAATGCCGCGCAGTCGCTCTCCAAATGGATCAGCCTTAATGTTCGTCAATCAAGTTGACCACTTCCTGACCAGGGCGACCGTCTCGCGCGGGCCCGTTTCCGAGGAGGGGCGTGGAACTCACATTGCGTTCGATGTCGTAGGGCAGCTCATTCCGCCAATTTGTGGAGCCGCGGTCGTCTTGGCGGCGCTGTTGGTCAGGTTCGCCGACGAAGCTTTCGGCATCGCCGGCGATCAAACGTTCGAGGCAACGCTAGGAATTGCGGGCGTTGGCGCCGCCTTAACGTACGGGATCTTCCGTCACTCGAAAGTGCTCAAGCGGTCGAAAACCGAGTTCGGCGCCATCGACGGACGGGCCACCATCTCGGCGATCGCCCTCGTTGCGCTCTCGATAGCCGCGCTTCTCATGCTCCTCGGCATCGGCGAAAGATACAGCCTGCGCTTCATGGCGCTGTGGCTGAGCACGGGGACCATGATGATCTTTGCGGCGGCCAGTCTCTATGAGCGGCTCGTTGCCCGAAAAGGGCGATTGACGCAGCGGGTAGCGATCTTCGGCGATGGAAAATCTGCCGCCAAGGTGGCGAGGCTGCTGCTCGATCGTGACACGAGCTGCTCTGCAGTGAAGATCTTCGGAGACGTTGCGACCGACGACAAGGAGACACCCCGTGGTGGTCTGGATGAACTCGTGGAGTACGCCCGCAGCGGCGGCTGCGACCGCATCATCGTCGTCATGGGGAAAGGCGATCAGGAGCGAACCAAATCGATTTTGACGCGCCTTGAGGCGACCGGCCTGGATGTTGAGTTCTACGCCGGATGCGTACCGGGCGATTTCATGGTGTACGGTGCCGTTGCGCATGGCCCAATGCTGCTCGCCAACGTTCAGCGGCGCCCTCTCGACGCCGGAGAGATCATCATCAAGGGCATGATGGACTACGTGCTCGCGACGATTGCGATCGTCGCAATTGCACCCCTGATGATCCTGATCGCACTCGCGATCAAGCTGGACAGCCGTGGCCCCGTTCTATTCAGGCAGGGGCGCACCGGCCGTCGCGGCATCGTTAATGTCATCAAATTCCGCACCATGAACGTCTTGGAGAACGGCTCCTTCATCGTTCAGGCCCGGCGCGACGATCCACGCATTACGCGCGTCGGCCGCTTCCTCCGACGCACTAGCCTCGATGAGCTCCCGCAGCTTTTCAATGTGCTGCGCGGAGAGCTCTCGCTTGTGGGCCCGCGGCCGCACGCCGTCGCCCACGACAAGCTCTACGGCGGCCTTATCCCAGAGTACAACAATCGCGCGAAGGTCAAGCCGGGTATCACCGGATACGCGCAAGTCAGCGGGTTGCGAAGTGAGACAAGCGATCCCGAGATGATGCGGATGCGCGTTAAGTACGACCTCTATTACATCGATCACTGGTCGCCATGGTTCGATGTCAAGATTCTGTTCCGGACAATCGGCGTCGTTTTCTGGGATCGGCGGGCGTATTGATTGGGACACATTACTGAGCGCAAAGACGTGGGTCTCGGCTGCAATTTACCTGAGTTGATCTGGTCTACGACGCGGGAGCTGCACTCGAGACAAACGTCCCTCGCGAGGAGGAGGCAAGAACGTGGACGCTATAGTTGATACGTCACGCCCGTCGGTGGCACCGTTAGCCTTGCGCACTTCGAGTGCCAATCGAGTCGACTTTGCTTTTCTGGTCCACACGCTGCTCCGACAAAAAGGATTGATCGCCGCCGTTCTTGTCGGCGGGCTGGTCGCGACACTGTTAGTGCTCTTGCTAGTGCCGTCCCGCTACAAAGCGACTGCCAGCATTCTGCTGCCGCCGCGTCAGGAGGACGCTTTCGGCTCAGACACGCGTCATCCCCCCAGCAGCATGGAAGATGCCCAGTTGGTCGAAAGTCAGCTTGAATTGCTGAGTTCCTCCCGGGTTGCAAGTCGTGTCGTGAAAGAGATTCAGGCTGGCGGGATCGCGGATCTAGCCAATGGCGACGCGCGAAACCATAACGTCCAGCTTGCTGACGCGAGCCCTGTTCCCGCGCTGCCGGCCCCTTCGGCAACGCCCGATCAGGTTGATAAAATTCTTCGCGGACTGAGGGTCGAGCGCCAAGGGCACAGCTACGTCGTCGAGGTGAGCTATACGGACAAGAGCGCGGAGAAAGCTGCAAAGATCGCCAATGCGTTCGTCAACGCGTACATGGCTGATGATCTAGAATTTAGAGTCGCAGCAGCGCGCTCTGCCAACGTGTGGCTAAGGGACCGGGTGCGCGACATCAGTCGCGACCTCGATGAGCTGGAGCAGAACCGGCAGAAGCTGCGTGCAGAAGGCCACCTTCTAGCGATCGGCAATACGTCGCTTATCGAAAAAGAGATTGCGGAGTACACGCAGCGGCTCGACTCCGTACGCTCGCAAGCTGCCGAAGCCAAGGCGCAGCTCAAACAGGCTCGCGCTCTGGGGGGCGATCCCCAGAAGGTGCTGTCGTCCGATGTGGCGCTTCAGTCGGCCGCGATCGGCGACTACCGTCGCAAGGCGGCGGAGATTAAGCGCAAGATTGGCCAGAGCACCGCCCAGCACGGCGCGCAGCATTCCGACGTCCTCAGCGCAAAAGCCGAGCTCGCTAATCTCA
>CAYUBZ010000341.1:0-2772 GCA_964443205.1 uncultured Hyphomicrobium sp.
AAGCGCATTCGGGCCGTTAAGCGTATCGAGTCCGCCCAAGAGAGAATCGAGCTCCGGGCTCGCAGGCGATTGGGCCGTGGTGGGGCCGGCTGGCGAGATGCCTCCCGAAGCCACCGGACTCGTCGCAGTGAATGGCGACCAAGCGGCGCCGTTCTGCGTCGCGCTGCCGGATTGACCGGAGGTGCCGCCGCCGGTTGGGGTGTTGAAGTCCGGTAACCGTCTGGTGAACTGCATCTTGCCAGGGGTGGTAGCTTGGAGGGGCTGGCAGGTTCCTTCAGGAGATCAGCGATGGCGGGTCTTGGTGGGCGAGGGGAACGGGAACGGTTCTGGCGCGGCGTGATTCGTCGGCATCGGCGGAGCGGGTTGACGATTCGTGGGTTCTGCCGCGGCGAAGGGCTGTCGGAGCCGAGCTTTCATTGGTGGCGACGCGAGCTGGCGCGCCGGGATGATGCGCAAGCGAAATCCACCTCGTCGAATTCGCGCCGCGCGACACCCACTACGCCACCTCAGCGCCAAGCTACACCCACTACGCCGAATCGGCGTCGCTCGACGTCGACCACGCCTGCTCGTCGCCGGGCGACGCGAAGCGCGCGAGCCCCGCGCGATGGCCGGATGGCCGCGGCCCGTTTCGTGCCCCTTGCGCTCTCGCCGGCCTCGTCCGACGCGGCGTACGAGGTGCACCTGCCGGGCGGCGCTCGGGTGCTGGTGCACGCATCGGCCGGCGAGCGGCTGAGCGACGTGCTGGCCGCGCTGGAGAAGAGCTCATGCTGAGCGTGCCGGGCCGCGTGAAGATCTTCTTGTGCCTGGCGCCGACCGACATGCGCAAGAGTTTCGACTCGCTCGCGGCGCTGGTGGGCGAAGTGATCGGCGAAGATCCGCTCTCGGGGCACTTGTTCTTGTTCCGCTCGAAGCGCGCCGATCGCGTGAAGCTGCTTTACTGGGACGAGACGGGCTACGCCCTGTGGTACAAGCGGCTGGAGCAGGGGACGTTCCGTTTTCCGGCGGCGACGCGAGACGACCAGCGGAGCCTGACCATTTCGGCCGCCGATCTGGCGATGCTGCTCGACGGAGTCGATCTGGCCAGCGTGCGGCGGAGGAAGCGTTATCGCCGGCCAGCGTGCGCGACCTGTTGAGGCGCTGCCGACCCACGCGGAGAAAGTTTTTCTTCGGCCGGTGAAACCTTTCGGCTGCTTGCGGGTTTCATGAGGCATGAGCACGGACGCCTCCTCCCTGCCGAACGATGTGCGGCTGTTGCAAGCGCTGGTCGTGCAGCAAAGCGCCGCGCTCGAAGCGCTCGAGCGACGCAACGCGCAGTTGGAACATCAACTCGATCAACTGCTCCGCCGGCTCTTCGGCCCGCGGAGCGAAAAGATCGATCCGGACCAGCTGACGCTGTTCGACGCGGCCGAGCTGGCCGAGCCGGCGGCGGCCGACGAGCCGGCCGTCGATTCGGCCGCCATCTCGCGCGCGTCGCACCGCAACGGCCACGGACGCCGGACCCTGCCGGCCCACCTGCCTCGCCAACGGCTCGAACACCGCCTGCCCGCCGACGAGTTGCCCTGCCCCGGGTGCGGGCGCGAGCGGGAACCGATCGGCGAGGAGACGAGCGAGCAGCTCGAGTACGAGCCGGCCAGCCTGTACGTGGTCGAGCACGTGCGGTTCAAATACGCCTGCCGCTGCTGTCAGGAACACGTGGCCATCGCCGACAAGCGGCCGCAGCCGATCGAGAAGGGGCTGCCGGGGCCGGGCCTGCTGGCCTACACGGCCGTGAGCAAGTACGGCGATCACCTGCCGCTCTATCGGCTGGAAGAAATCTTCGCGCGGCACGGCGTGGAGCTTTCGCGCAGCACCACCTGCGGCTGGATGCGTGCGTGCGCCGAATTGATCGAGCCGCTGTATGGGCGGTTGGCCCGCGAGGTGCTGCAATCACGAGTCCTTCACACCGACGACACGCCGGTGCCGGTGCTCGATCGGTCGCTGCCGCACACGCGCACCGGCCGCTTCTGGGTCTACTGCGGCGACTGGGCCCATCGGTACTCGGTCTATGCCTACACGGCCAGCCGAAAGCGGGATGGGCCGGCCGAGTTCCTCTCCGGCTACCAGGGTTACTTGCAGGCCGATGCGTTCGGCGGCTACGACGGCATCTTCGCCGGTTCGGGAGGCAAGCTCCTCGAGGTCGCCTGCTGGGCCCATGCGCGCCGCAAGTTTCACGAGGCGCAGCGCTCGGCCGGCCGCCTGGCCCACGAGGCGCTGGCGCGGATCGGGCAGTTGTACGCCATCGAACGGCAGTTGAAGGAAGCGTGCGACGGCACGTGGAGCGAGCTCGCGCACGACGAACGGCACGCGCGCGTCGCGGCGGCGCGCCAGGCGAGCTCGCTGCCGCTGTTGAAAACGTTTCGCGCGTGGCTCGACGCCCAGGCCGCGCGCGCCTTGCCCAAGAGTCCCTTGGGACAGGCGATCTCCTATGCCCTGTCGAACTGGGACGCCTTGTGCCGCTACACCGACGAGGGCTATCTCGCCATCGACAACAACCTGAGCGAGCGAACGCTGCGGCCGGCGGCCATCGGCCGAAAAAACTGGATGTTCGTCGGCAACGACCACGGCGGCCGCACCGCCGCCGCGCTGTTCACGATCGTCGCGAGCGCTAAAGCTTGCGGCGTCGATCCCTTCGCCTACCTCCGCGACGTCGTCACCCGCCTGCCACAGCTGGCCGCCGCAGGCACGATCGCCGACGCCGACCTCACGCCCCTCCTGCCCGACCAGTGGCGAAAA
>CAYUBZ010000342.1:0-2746 GCA_964443205.1 uncultured Hyphomicrobium sp.
TCATCTCCCGGAAAATGCCCTCGCGCTGCATCTTCTTCTTGAGCGCCTTGAGGGCTTGATCGACGTTGTTGTCGCGGACGAGAACCTGCAAGCGATGCCTTCCTCTGGTTGATCGGCAAAAGCCAAAATACGACAAACACGACCTGCAGGGCCGGCCCGCCAGCGTCGCGCTCGTCGGATAGAGTGGGGGCTCTCTAGCAAAAGGCGCCTGAAATGTCCATCGCCGGCGCGGGGGCGCTGCAACCCTCAGCCCGGGCTCAGCCGGACCCTGAACGGGCTTTAATGCGGGTTACATGCCCCATCTTGCGGCCCTGACGGGCCTCCCCCTTGCCGTAAAGATGCAGGCAGGCGCCGGGCTCGGCGGCAAGTTGCACCCAGTGGCCGGCCTCCGGGCCGATGAGGTTGGTCATTTGCGCGTCGGAATGGCGGTCGCTGGCGCCCAGCGGCCATCCGGCGATGGCGCGGACGTGGTTCTCGAACTGGCTGACGGCGCAGGCATCGATGGTCCAATGGCCGCTGTTGTGCACGCGCGGCGCGAACTCGTTGACGATGAGCGGGTTGGAGCCCGGGCCCGTGTAGAACATTTCGACGGCCAGCACGCCGACGTAGTCCAGCGCCGCGGCAAGCTCGCCTGCGATCGCGCGCGCGCGGGCCTGATGAGGCTCGGGAAGATCACAAGGCACCGTCGAGGTGCGCAGGATCCCGCCCTCGTGGCGGTTGACGGGGATGTCGTAGAAACGCGTCTCGCCGGCACCGCTGCGCACGAGCAGCACCGAGATCTCACTGACAAAGTCGACGATGGCCTCCAGCGTCGCAGGCGCGCCACCGATTGCCGCAAACGCTGCGGGCATATCGGGCGGCGTCTCGATGCGCATCTGCCCCTTGCCGTCGTAGCCGAGCCGGCGCGTTTTCAAGATCGCCGGCAAGCCCACCGTGCGCAGCGCCTCCCGGAAGTCATCGGGTCCCGCGATGGCCGCGAACGGCGCCACCGGGCACTTCATTTCCGAAACGAAGCGCTTCTCCGCCAAGCGGTCCTGTGAGACCTCGAGTGCTTTCAACCCCGGCCGCACCGGTTTGATGCGCGCGACCTCGGCAGCGGCGCCCACCGGCACGTTCTCGAACTCGTAGGTGACGACGTCGACGGTGGCCGCGAAGCTTTTCAGCCTTGCCTCATCGTCGAATGACCCAAGCGTCGTGGCCGCCGCCACATCGCAGGCCGGTCCTGTCGCGTCGTTATAGACGTGGCACTTGAAGCCGAGCCGCGCCGCCGCCAGCGCCAGCATCCGCCCGAGCTGACCGGCGCCCAGGATGCCGATGGTGGACCCCGGCGGAAGCGCCTGCATCCCTCAACTATCCTTGGGAGCTTCGGCGACGGCCGCGGTCCGCTTGGCGCGGTGCGCCTCGATGCGCTGCATGAGCGCGGCATCGGCGAGGCCGAGGATCTGTCCCGCCAGCAACGCGGCGTTGGCCGCGCCCATGTCGCCGATCGCCAGCGTTGCGACGGGGATGCCGGCCGGCATCTGCGCGATGGAATAGAGGCTGTCCTGGCCGCCCAGCACCGTGGTCGCGATGGGCACGCCCAGAACCGGGAGCGGCGTCAACGCCGCCGTCATGCCGGGCAGGTGCGCGGCCCCGCCGGCACCGGCGATGATGACCTTGAGCCCGCGGTCCCGCGCCGTCTTGGCGTACTCGTAGAGACGGTCCGGCGTGCGGTGCGCGGACACGATGCGCGTCTCGTAGGGGATCTGCAGCTCGTCGAGGATCTCGGCCGCTTTTTTCAGCGTCGGCCAGTCCGACTGGCTTCCCATGATGATGCCGACGACGGCTTTCCCGGTGCTCATTTTGGCGGCGTAGGCCCTTAAAAAGAAAGCGCGGGCTTACAGGAGAGGGGCGCCGCTGACAAGAGGATTGTCGGGCGCCGTTTGCCGGGAGATGGATCCCTTATCGCGGCGCGGCCGGGGCTTCAGGCGATGATGTCGGGCAAGAGCTGATCCTCGATCGCGGTGATGCGATCCTTCAAGGTGAGCTTCTTCTTCTTGAGACGTTTGACGAGCAGCTGGTCGGCGGTCGCCGAGCCCTCGAGCAAGATGATCTCGTCGTCGAGCTGGCGGTGCTCCGCCCTGAGCTTGACGAGTTCGTCACGGAGCTCTCTCTCGTCGACGCGCTTCATTGTGCCGGCCCGGTCAAACGCCCCCTTAGTTATACACCGCGCGAGCACGGCAACCATCGTCCTGTTGCGCGGCGATGGCAAGCGGCAGCCCTTTAGCGGTGCACAAAATTCGCACGAGAACGGCCGGTCAAGGGCCGGTTCGGTGCAAGTGCGAGCCGCTGAAAACGGCCGTTTTTCGACAAATTGCGCCTTTCAAGTCGTGCTCAGGCAACCCTTACATGGGGTTAGGAGGAATGGACATCCGCCGCGCAATCTGGCAACCTTAAAGGTGTCTCTTCAACAATCTCATGGAGGACCACGATGGCGCTTGCGGCTCATATCGCAGAGCTAGCGGAGAAGCATCGTCTTCTCGAGCGTAAAATCGAAACAGAGGTCGCCCGTCCCGGCTCGGACGACATTGAGATCCACCGATTAAAGCTGGAAAAACTCAAAATCAAGGACGAGATCGCGCGCCTCTCGAGCGACGAGGAAGCGACGCGCCATTAGTGCCCCCGGGGCGAGCGATCCTCGCTCGCCTCTCACTCCCCGATAATCTTGCCGCCCGCACCGTTCGCGTGGAACAGGTGCGCGCGTACC
>CAYUBZ010000343.1:0-2736 GCA_964443205.1 uncultured Hyphomicrobium sp.
GCCTGCACGTCGGTCTCGCGCGGTGCCTTGACTAAGAGCCGCCAGCGATGGCGCCCGCGGATGACCGAAAGCGGCGCCTCCGCCGGACCCAAAACCTCGATCCGCTCGGCCGGCGGCGCCCGATGGGCGATGTCGCGGGCGACCAGATGCGCCGTCTCCTTGTCGCGTGCGGAGACGATGAGCGCGGCCAGCCGGCCGAACGGCGGCAGCAGGCCGCGCCGCCGCACGTCGATCTCCCGCTCAAGGAAGGCCTCGCGGTCGCCGGACAAAATCGCCGCCATCACGGGGTGCTCAGGGCTGTAGGTCTGCACGTAGCCGCGGCCCTCGGTGAGGGCACGCCCGGCGCGGCCCGTGACCTGGTGCAGCAGCTGAAAGGTGCGCTCGCCCGCGCGCGGGTCGGCGCCCATCGCAAGCCCCAGATCACCGTCGACGACGCCGACGGTCGCCAGATGGGGAAAGTGGTGGCCCTTGGCCACCATCTGCGTGCCGATGACGATGTCGATGCCGCCTTCCTCGATGGTGCGGATCATCTCGCGCATCTCGGTGATGCCGGGCACGAGATCGGAGGAGAGCAGCGCCAACCGCGCCTCGGGGAAGCGCTCGCCCACCTCCTCGGCAACGCGCTCGACGCCGGGTCCGCAGGCGACCAGCGCGCCGGGCTCCCCGCACTTGGGGCACTTCTCGGGCAGCGGAATGGAAAACCCGCAATGGTGGCAATGCAGACGGCCACGGAAGCGGTGCTCGACCAGCCAGGCCGTGCACTGCGGGCACTCGATGCGGTAGCCACACGAGCGGCACAGCGTCAGGGGCGCGTAGCCGCGCCGGTTGAGGAACAGCAGCGTTTGCTGGCCGGCAGCCATCGTCTGGGTGATGGCCTCGACCAGCGGCGGCGACAGCCATTTGCCTTTGTCCGGCGGAGACTTGCGCAGATCGATGGCGGTCACCTCGGGAAGCTCCGCGCCCGAGTAGCGGCCGGGCAGCACCACGTGGCGGTAGCGCCCGGTGCGGGCGTTCACGTGGCTCTCGATCGACGGCGTCGCCGAGGCGAGGATGACGGGGAAAGCGCCGAGATTGCCGCGCACCACCGCCATGTCGCGCGCCTGGTAATGGACGCGGTCGTCCTGCTTGAAGCCGGTGTCGTGCTCCTCGTCGACGACGATGAGGCCCAGCTCCTTGAAGGGCAGGAACAGCGCCGAGCGGGCGCCGACCACGACGCGCGCCTCCCCCGTCGCCACCTGGCGCCAGACGCGCCCGCGCTCAGGCCCCGAAAGGGCCGAATGCCACTCGACCGGCGCGCAGCCGAAACGCGCCTCGAAGCGGCGCATGAACTGGTCGGTGAGCGCGATCTCCGGCAGCATGATGAGTGCTTGGCCGCCCCGCTCCAGCGTGCGGGCGACCGCCTCGAAGTAGACCTCGGTCTTGCCCGAGCCGGTGACGCCGTCGAGCAGCGACACCGAGAAGTTCGCCCCGTCGACCGCCGACCGCAGAGAATAGGTGGCGCGCGCCTGCTCGGGCGTAAACTCGGTCGTGTGGTGCGCGGGATCGGGCCGGGCCGCGCGCTTTTCCGGGATCGCCACCTCGACCAGATTGCCGGACGCCACCAGGCCGTCGACGACGCCGGTGGAGCACTGGGCCTCGGCGGCGAGCGCCGACTTGGGCCTGATCGCGCCGTCGGCCGCGACTTGAAGCGCGCGCGTGCGCGCCGGCGTCATCCGCGGCGGCTCGGGCGCGTCGGCGACGAGCGTGACCCCGAAACGCGGCTTCACCGGCTCGAAGGCTGAGCGCGCGCTCATCATCATGCGCACGACCATGCCAAGGGGGCTCAACGTATAGCGCGCGATCCACTCGGCAAACCGCAGCGAAATCACCGGCAGCGGGGGCACGTCGAGGCACCCGGCGATGCTTTTCAGCTTCTTGGGATCGACGGCCTTGCCGGGCTCACCCACAGCAGCGTCCCAGACGACGCCGATGCGGCTCTGCGGCCCGAACGGCACCAGCACGAAGGAGCCGGGCTTAGGCTCGAGCCCGTCAGGCACCAGATAGTCGTAGGTCTGGTCCAGCGCGACCGTGAGCACCACCGGGATCCGCAGAGGCGCGGCGTGCCCCTCCGGTTCCAGCTGATCGAGCAGACTATGCGATTGCACGGACATGGGCCTCGAAACTACACCAACGAATCGGCCGCGAGCCTAGGGATCGGCTGCGGCGAGGCGAGGGCAGCGTGCTCCTCGCGCCGCCGCCTCTTTTCTGCGTGGACCATCGCACTGATATTGCTTGCCGATACTAGTGTGATGATCGAGAAATTCGCCCCTGCTCTCGGCACGGCTCCAATGCGAATTTCTCGATCTGAATCACACTAGCAACTCCATGATTCTAGTGTCCCTTATGCTTCCGAAGCTCGCTCATGTACCCAGCATCGAATTCTGGCGAGCCTCGGAAGCGGGACACTAGGGATTAACCGGGATCGAGCCGCCGCCCGCTATTGTGAAACCGACACGGACCCAGGAAACCTCGCCCCATGGAATACAAGGACTACTACAAGATCCTCGGCGTCGAGCGAAGCGCCACCCAGGACGAGATCAAACGCTCCTACCGCAAGCTGGCGCGCACCTATCATCCCGACGTCAACAAGGCGGCGAACGCGGAAGCCAAGTTCAAGGAGGCGGGCGAGGCCTACGAGGTCCTGAAGGATCCCGAGAAGCGGGCGGCCTACGACGAGCTCGGCGCCAACTGGAAGCA
>CAYUBZ010000344.1:0-2728 GCA_964443205.1 uncultured Hyphomicrobium sp.
CCGCGCACGGCAAGGGCTGGTTCGAGGTGCAGGACGAGGGCTCGCAGGTGGCGGCCCTGCTCAGCGGTGCGGCCCCGCGCCTGCAGGTCCTCGACCTGTGCGCTGGCGCCGGCGGCAAGACCCTGGCGCTGGCGGGCATCATGCAGAACACCGGCCAGATCTACGCCTACGACGCCGACAAGCGGCAGTTGCGGCCCATTTTCGAGCGTTTGAAGCGGGCGGGCGCGCGCAACGTGCAGGTCATGGACGCCGGCGACGAGGCGGCATTGGAGGCCTTAGGGCCGCGCTTCGACGTGGTCCTCGTCGATGCGCCGTGCTCAGGCTCGGGCACCTGGCGGCGCAAGCCCGACGCGAAGTGGCGCCTGAAGCCTTCAAACATCCCCGAGCGCCAGGCCGAGCAGGCCCGCGTGCTCGACCTGGGTGCTAAGCTCGTCAAGCCCGGCGGGGCGCTCGTCTACGTCACCTGCTCGGTGCTGCCGGAGGAGAACGCAGATCAGGTCGCGGCGTTTCTTGAGGGCCACGCCGACTTCGCCGTCGAGCCCTACGCGTCTCATTGGGGCGAGCGGCTCGGCTCGGAGCCGCCGGCCTCGGCCGACGGGAGCGCCGACACCCTGCAGCTGACGCCGGCCAGCCATGGAACCGACGGCTTCTTCGTCGCGTTGCTGCGCCGGAAGGATGCTTAAGAAGAGGTGGCGCGACGCGCGAGGTCGCGGCGGAAAATACCAAGTTGCCTCTTGCAAAGTCGCAATTGGCAAATAAGTTCGCGTGCACCGAGGCCAGAGGGGCCTTGTGGATTTGATCGGCCGATCGCCGGCTGACGGGGGCGTCCATAGCCCCCCTGCCAGAGCGCGGCACTTTGAGGACAACCGTCCATCATGGCAGCACTTGCCAAGGCGAAGCGCTTAAAGCGCCCGAGCCCCCGTTCGTGCCTCGGTCCCGTTGCGGATCTCGAGGCGCATCTCCCCGCAGAGTGGTGGCGCAAACTTTTCAATGCGCTCTACGTCAAGACCGACGGTGACGTCGTCGAGAACGTGGAGAACACGCGCCGCGAGGTCGACTTCATCGTGGCATCCGCCGCCGTGCAGCCGCACAGCCAGATCCTCGATCTGTGCTGCGGGCAAGGGCGCCACTGTCTGGAGCTGGCGCGGCGCGGCTTCAAGAACGTCACCGGCGTCGACCGCTCGCGCTACCTCGTCCGCCTCGCCAAGAAGCGGGCCCAGGCCGAGCGTCTGCAGGTCGTGTTCAAGGAAGGCGACGCGCGCAACCCGCGCCTGCCCGAGACGAGCTTCGACTGTGTTGCCGTCATGGGCAACTCGTTCGGCTACTTCTCAAACAAGCAGGACGACGAGAAAGTTCTGACGGCTATCGGCAAGATCCTGCGCCCTTCCGGCCAGCTCGTGCTCGACATCACCGACGGCGCCTACATGGCCGACAACTTCGAGCGCCGCTCCTGGGAGTGGATCGACGAGCACCATTTCGTGTGCCGCGAGCGCTCGCTTTCGAGCGACCGGGACCGTCTCATCTCGCGCGAGGTGATCGTCCACGACGAGCTCGGCGTCATCGCCGATCAGTTCTATGCCGAGCGCCTCTATACGCGCGAGACGATCGGCAAGCTCTTGGAGAAGACGGGTTTCCGCAATATCCGCCATCACGGCAACGCCGAGGCGCTGTCGGATCGCGACCAGGATCTGGGCATGATGGCGCGGCGGCTTCTGTTGTCGGCCGATGCGCCGCTGCTGCCGGCCCGCAAGAAGGGCAAGGTGCAGCAGATCGACGTCACGGTGGTGATGGGTGATCCGCGCCTGCCCGACACGGTGAAGCTTGGCGGCGTGTTCAACCCGGAGGACATGGAGACCATTCGCCGCCTAAAGGACGCGCTGTCGGAGCTGCCGAACTACAAGTTCCGCTATCTCGACAATCACGCGACGCTCGCGCGCGACCTGACGGAGCTGCGCACCGACCTCGTCTTTAATCTGTGCGACGAGGGCTTCAACAACGATCCCTTCAAGGAGCTGCACGTTCCCGCCATGCTGGAGGCGCTGGGCCTGCCCTACACGGGCGGCGGTCCCTCCGCACTTGCTGGCTGCTACGACAAGGGGCTGGTGCGCGCCGTGGCCATGACGCTCGACGTGCCGGTGCCGCTCGAGACGCACGTGCGTCCCGGCGATCAGGGCGCGACGCTGCCCGGCGTGTTCCCGGCCATCCTCAAGCCCTGCTACGGCGACAGCTCGGAGGGCATCACCAAGGACGCCGTCGTCAAGAACGAGAAGGCGCTGCTCGACTACCTGGAGCGCTTGCGCGTCGCGTTCCCCAAGCGGCCGATCCTGGTGCAGGAGTACCTGACGGGCGGCGAGTACTCGGTGACGCTGATCGGCAACCCGGACCAGGGCCTGCGCGCGCTTCCCGTCCTCGAGGTGGACTTCTCGGGGCTCGATCCCAAGCTGCCCAAGATCCTGGGGTATGAATCGAAGTGGGAGCCCGACAGCGCCTACTGGACGCAGGTGCGCTACCAGGAGGCGGAGCTTCCCGAGATCCAGCAGCAGCAGCTCGTGGAGCATTCGACGCGGCTGTTCGAGCGGCTGGGCTGTCGCGACTACGCGCGCTTCGACTACCGCGCCGACGCCCGGGGCGAGATCAAGCTCTTGGAGGTCAACCCCAACCCGGGCTGGTGCTGGGACGGCAAGGTCAACCTGATGGCCGGCTACGCGGGCCTGCGCTACTCCGAGCT
>CAYUBZ010000345.1:0-2713 GCA_964443205.1 uncultured Hyphomicrobium sp.
ATGACGACGTTGCGGCCCTTGGGTCCGAGCGTCACCTTGACGGCGTTGGCAAGTATGTCGACGCCGCGCAGCATTCTTTCGCGGGCATCGGCGGAAAAACGAACGTCCTTGGCAGCCATGCGGACTTTCTCCTGCGTTGGAAGGTGTGGGGGAGTGAGGTTAAGTGGCGTCTAGGGCGGATTACTTTTCCAAGACGCCCATGACGTCGCTTTCCTTCATGATGAGCAGCTCTTGCCCGTCGATCTTGACCTCCGTGCCGCTCCACTTGCCGAACAGCACCTTGTCGCCCTTCTTCAGATCGATGGGGGTGAGCTTGCCGCTATCGTCCCGGGCGCCGGGACCGACGGCGACGACCTCGCCTTGCTGCGGCTTCTCGGCCGCGGTGTCGGGGATGATGATGCCGCCGGACGTCTTGGTTTCGCTGTCCAGGCGCTTGACGACGACGCGATCATGTAGTGGACGGAATTTCATGGGAAATACTGCTCCAGCTGAAGGCCCGGCCGCACGTGGCTCGGCGATCCCGATGGGAAATTTGGCACTTCGTCACCTAGAGTGCCAATAGCGCCGAGGTGATACGCGGGGCCGGGGGCGGCTGTCAAGAAAGGCGCCCGGCCAAGCTCGCGTGTCGTTGACGCGTCGGGTTTGTAATCGACGAAGGGTAACTCAGACGTAACCGCGTGTCCGCTAAGCTTCCAGGTTCCATGGTGGGGCCAGACACACGTGAGCAACCCTCTGACTTGGCTCGGCGATTGGCACGAGGTGAGGCCGCGCCTGCGGCAGGCGGTGAAGACCACCATTGCAGCCTGTCTTGCCTACCTGATTGCCGATTTTCTGGAGCTGCCGCAGGCCTTCTGGGCGGCCGTGGTGGCGATCTTTGTCACCCAGGCGAACATCGGTGCTTCCCTCGGCCTCGCCCTTGATTGGTTCATAGGTAGTCTCGTTGGCGCCCTCGTGGGCGGTGCCGTCGCCGTCGCGATCGGGGACAGCTTTCCTCTGCGCGTTGCCGGTCTTGCGGTGACCGTTCTCGTCATGGCGTATTTCGCGGCAGCCCGCCCGCAGATGCGCATCGCCTGCGTCAACGCCGCGATCATCATTCTCGGCACGCCCGTATTCGGCACGCCGTGGGCGTCGGCCGGCATCCGCGTGCTCGAGGTCGTGATCGGCACCGTCGTCGCCATTCTGACCATGCTGCTCGTCTTTCCCGCGCGCGCCGGTCCGGCACTCGCCGCGCACATCGCCAATACGTTGCCGCTCTACTTCCAGCTCACATCCGATCTGCTGTCGATGGCGCTGGCGGGACGCTACGATGCGAATGCGGTCCAGACGGCGAGCGCCAAGATCAGGACGGCGATCACCGTCAATGCGGCCTTGGGCCAGCAAGCGCAGACCGAGGTCGCGGGGTTCCTGGCCGACAGCCCCAACCCCGAGGCATTGCTCACTGCCCTGCGCCGTCTGTGGCATACCGAATTGATGCTAGCGCGCGCGGTGTCGGAGCCGTTGCCGGCAAATGTCACAACGCTGCTGGGTGGGGGGCTGGAAGAGCTTCGCGATGCGGTGATGGAGCTGCGCGTCGAGGTGAGCGAAACGCTGCCGCAAACGAAAAACGCCACGCCCGACATCGCGGCAGTGGAGACGGCGATCGCCAAGCTAAACGGAGCCGTGGTGTCGATCCGCGACAGCGACGCGTTGCGTCACATGCCGATGGACGACGCGCTCCGCCTGATGACGCTCGACTTCGCGCTGGAGCAATTGCGCCAGAACCTCAAGGACGTGGCCAACCGCACTCACGAGCTCAACAAGCTCGCCGGCTCGCGCATCCCTTGGCGCAAGCAGCTTCGAAGAATGCTGACGGTTCAGGTCCCTTAGGGGCAGCCCTCAGCAGCGGCGCGCCGCGACGCCGGCGGCATCGAAGATGTGGCCGGTGAGAGTGCGGCCGCGCTTCGAGGCGAGGTAAAGCGCGAGCGCGGCAATGTCCGGCTCGGTCGCGAGACAGGCACCGGCCTCCGGCGTCGTCGCCCGCGGACCGATGGCGTTGACGCGGATGCCGTGCGGCGCCCACGATTCGGCCTCGCCGCGGGTGATCGTGGCGAGCGCGGTGCGCGCCACACCGGCAAGGGCTGCCTCGGCGGCCGTCCGCGGTGCCGGCATTGTCATCACGTTGAGCACGAGACCTTCGGTGAGCGTGAGCCGCATGCGGTTGGCTGCGATGCGAGCGATGAGCAACGGCACGGCGAGCTTGGCCGCCACCAGATCCTCGACGTCGGCCAGGCTTGCCCGCTTGTCGAGATCGGCAGCCGTTATGGGAATGAGATTGACGACGGCATCGAGACCGCCAAAGGCCTGAGCCGCGGTTTGCGCGAAGCGACGGGCGTCGTCGGAATTCGCACACGCATCGGTGTAGAGCTTGATTTCACTCGCCGTCTGGGCGAGCAGCGCGGCGATGACGTCGCTCTCGGGCGTGGCGGGGGCCGTATGGACGATGAGCCGACCGCGGTGGTCGGCGAAGGCGCGCGCCACGTCGACGCCGCACGACGGCGAAAGGCCGTTGATGAGCACGCGGACTCCCGCCAACTCACCATAAGACGAAGCACTCGGGTCTCGACCAATTACAGTCATCAGCATCGGGCCATCCCTTCCATTTACGCCGGGACCTTGAGGGAACGCCCGGACACAACAATAGCACGTCGATTCGGCTAACGAGACCTAAACAAGC
>CAYUBZ010000346.1:0-2708 GCA_964443205.1 uncultured Hyphomicrobium sp.
CGGATTGCCTCGTCGCTTTCCACTTGAGCCACACCAGCGCAAAGCCGATGACGGGCAGGAGGATGTCGGTATAGAGAACGCTGCCGGCGTTGCCGGGCGCGAAGTTGTCGGCCGTGATCATTTGGTAGATGTGCCCGCCGGCGGCGCCCCACAGAAACAGCGAAGGCCCCAAGATCGCCGCGAAGCGCACGGCAAGCGTGTTCTTGAAGGCGAAGAAGCCCACGGCCGCAAAGCCCAGGCTCGCGTACGCGACCTCGAGCTGGAAGGGGCTGTCGGCCCAGCCGATGAATCGAGCGATCATCTCGCCGAAGAACGCGTGCATCACGAAGTTGTAGAGGTAGCCGATCCCGATCGAGAACAGCACGAAGTAGGCGAGCAGCGCCTCGGCCACATTCGCGAAGGCGAAACCGTCGGGCTTGCGCGCGAGCGCAACACCAGCGGCGAGAAAGCCCGCCACGAGCAGCGTGACGGTCGGGTTGCTCAGCAAGGCGTAGATAAGCGTATCCATGGCCGCCTCTCCGGCTTTCGCTTCAGCCGGCACTTTAGGCAGCGCGCCCTAAGCAATCGTGAGACCGCTTGCGTGAAATGTAGAGGACGCCGTGGGGCGGATGCAGGGATGGGTTGCGAGCCAGAACTGTTATGTTATAGTCTTGCATAAAAACGACCATGCGCGAGCCGTTGCGCGGCTGGGAAGCGGATTTGCGATCGCGGTCTCAGCAACCGCTTGCAGGTCCGGTCAGCCGACCAGATGAGGCAA
Source organism: uncultured Hyphomicrobium sp. (assembly GCA_964443205.1). Classification (GTDB taxonomy): domain Bacteria; phylum Pseudomonadota; class Alphaproteobacteria; order Rhizobiales; family Hyphomicrobiaceae; genus Hyphomicrobium_A. Next base: position 758 of record CAYUBZ010000346.1, read on the forward strand.
TGCCGCCGAACTGTATTGGTTCCGGCGGACAGAGAGACTTTGGCCCGCGCGCACACTGAAGCCGAGGAAATGAACAGGACAGGGTGGAGCACATGAAGAACGCGCTCAAACGACTTGTGGGGACTGCCGCACTCCTTCTGATCGCCGGCCCGGCGGCCGCCGTGACCGTCAAGAATACGAGCAATGCCGAGATCACCGTCGGCGTCGACTGGGGAAGCAAGGAGAAAGTCGAGACGGTCCCGGCCGGCAAATCCGTGACCTTCGAGTGTAAGGAGGGCTGCGGCGTCTCGGGCCCCTGGTCGTTCTCCTGGATGGCCTCGGGCGACGACGAGATCACCACCGACGGCAAGAGCCTCGTCACCAACATGGGCAAGGAGTAGCCCGACCAGCTTTCTTACGGACGATCTCCGTCCGCAGGCCGCGGGGCCCCGTCCTCCGCGGCCTTCTTTTGTGTTGGGCAGTTGAACCGAAGTTCAGTCGCCGTGCTGCATTCGGAAAGGGTCACAATGCGCAGTTCGGCAATCGGCTCAATATGGGTAGGTCGGTGCAAGTCTTACATTGAGGCAAACAACGTCCGACCCGTCGTGGAAAACTTCGATCTGCGCTTCCGCGCAGCACTTGACGACGGCTTGTGAGAATTTCCTCGGCGGCAAAGGCGAAAGGCGCTGCTCATCGCACCAATCGAGGAACCGCAGATAGAGCGCCCGCAGCGGCGCCCGCTCGCCGCGAGCCCGGCTCATACACTCGTATACAAATCGAGCTAGGTCCTCCTCCCCTGAAGGCACGCGACTCCTGCCGCGAGTTCGTATGTCCCCGATGCTCCGGTGGATAGGGGCCGGGCTGCTTGGCACATCGGGGATGCTCCATACGATCAGTGCAAACGCTATGGCGAATTCGCCGATCAATACCAAGGCACCTTGCTGCCAGGTTGATCGCTCCACTGAGTCCGACGCCCGTTGGCGTGCCGATTGTATGTCGAGGAGCGGGGACTTCGGAGCGAGTCTCGCTCGGATGCCGGCGATCTTGGCGTCGAGCTCCTCGGCACGTAGGGTTGCAGTTCGATCGCTCACTGCGGCCAAGAACACGTCCCGTTTTGCCGTGAGCTCGGCAGCGAGCTCATCGCACTTTGCGCCGTGCTCATCATCGCATTGCGCACTGTATGCGTCATTGATGTCTATGAACTCGGCCCGCGCCGCGCCAATGGCGGCTTGCGATGTCGGAGAGAAATAAAGTGCGGACCGCTCGGCGGTCAGGCGATTGAGCTCGTTTTCATCCTTGTCGGCACCTGCGGAGGTTCGCGAAGAGACGGTGGCGGAAGCCGGCGCGTCAATGCGACGAGCAGGAGAGGCGCCGCTTTGTTGATCGTGCTTTGCGACGAAATGCGCAACGCTGGCGGTCAGTGCAGCGGCGGAGATCAGCCCCACAAGAATGCCCAACGTTCTCATCCTTGGCGACCGGCAAAGACGATAGGCGAGGGCAGGGCCGGCCATGCCGGCGAGCGCGATGAGCGAGAACGCTAGTGCATTGATGATGCGGCTGGCCGGCGTGGCGCCGGTTGCGTACCCGTCATGGGCCACAAATGCGATTGCACCAATGAGTGCAACCAGCCCAGCCGCCCCAATCAGGTACTTTAGGATCTTCACGACGATCTCGAAATTCGCGGAGGACGTCCTGAGGCGATAATGTCCTGAGGGTCATTAAAGAATGAACAAGCCCGGCTTGTCGAATGGCGCGGCGATAACGCAATCTTTCCCGGTGGTCGGTTAGAACGCCACTCCATTGTGGAGAGACTCCGATGATCACCCTCTACACGTACGGCCCGTACTTCGGTCTGCCCGATCCGAGCCCCTTTGTGATGAAGGCCGAGGTTCTGCTCAAGATGGCGGGCCTGCCGTATGAGACCGACACCGGCGGTTTCAACAAGGCGCCCAAGGGCAAGCTTCCCTACATC
>CAYUBZ010000347.1:0-2681 GCA_964443205.1 uncultured Hyphomicrobium sp.
CCGGCGCCAAGCGCCCGGTGTTCTACACGGGCGGCGGCGTGATCAACTCCGGCCCCAAGGCGAGCCAGATGCTGCGCGAGCTTGTGCGGCTCACCGGCTTTCCCATCACCTCCACACTGATGGGGCTCGGCGCCTATCCGGCCTCCGACAAGCAGTGGCTCGGCATGCTCGGCATGCACGGGACGTATGAGGCCAACATGGCCATGCACGACTGCGACGTCATGATCGCGGTCGGCGCGCGCTTCGACGACCGCATCACGGGGCGCATCGACGCCTTCTCTCCGGGCTCGCAGAAGATCCAGATCGACATCGATCCCTCCTCCATCAACAAGAACGTCAAGGTCGACCTGCCGATCGTCGGCGACGTCGGCTACACGCTCGAGGACATGCTGCGCATCTGGAAGTCGAAGGCCCCGCAGATGGACAAGGCGGCGCACAAGGCTTGGTGGAAGCAGATCGATGGCTGGCGCGCGAAGAAGTCGCTCAGCTACAAGAAGTCGCGCGACCTGATCATGCCGCAGCAAGCGGTGGAGCGGCTCTATGAGCTGACCAAGGACCGCGACGTCTACATCACCACCGAGGTCGGCCAGCACCAGATGTGGGCGGCGCAGTTCTATCGCTTCGAGGAGCCGAACCGCTGGATGACCTCGGGCGGCCTCGGCACCATGGGCTATGGTCTGCCCGCGGCGATCGGAACGCAGTTGGCGCACCCCAAGTCGCTTGTCATCGACATCGCGGGCGATGCCTCGATCCTGATGAACATCCAGGAGGCCTCGACCGCGGTGCAGTTCAACCTGCCGGTCAAGGTGTTCATCGTGAACAACCAGTACATGGGCATGGTGCGCCAGTGGCAGCAGCTTCTGCACGGCAACCGGCTGTCGCACAGCTATACCGAGAGCCTGCCCGACTTCGTGAAGCTCGCCGAGGCCTATGGCTGGACCGGCATGCGCTGCGACGATCCCGCCGATCTCGACGACGCCATTCGCGCCATGATCGACACCAAGGGCCCCGTGATCTTCGATTGCCGCGTGGCCACGCTCGCCAACTGCTTCCCCATGATCCCGTCGGGCAAGGCGCATAACGAGATGCTGCTGGGCGACGACGTGACGGAGGAGGAGGTCGCCGAGGCGATCAGCGAAGAGGGCAAGGTGCTCGTGTGATGACAGGACATAGAGGGCACGTTGAGGAGCGCTCGCCATGGCGGCCTCGCGAGGATGGCGCGCGGCAGGACTGGCGGCGGCGGATTGCGCCTGTGGTGCTGGCGGCAGGCCTCATTCTCGAGAGCGGGGCTGGGCGCGCCACCGCCGAGCAGCCCGACTGGGACCAGGTCGCCAACATCAAGGAGGCGGCGGTGCGGCTCGCCGAGATGCAGCGCACGCGGGGTGCTTCGCGTGCCTTCGCGTTCATCGACGCCTGCTACAAGACGCACAGTCTATCTTCGCACTACACCAAGGCGTTCGAGGCGTGCATCGCGCAGGACTATCTGGAGACGCAAATCCTGGCGCTGATTTATTCGCGGCTTTCGCCCGAGACACTAAAGACCATGGGCGCGCCGACGCCGGAGATGCTGTCCCAATCCATGGGCAAGCGCGTGACGGCGGCGTTCGCGACCTACGACGTGCCGCCCGTGCGAGTCGCAGCCTTCAAGAAGCTCGTCGACGAGCACGGCTTTCCCATCTTTTTCCAGGCGCTCTTTCCCGAGGCCGAGGTCCCGGTCCCCAAGGGCCTGCTGCCCAAGCAGAAGAAGTAGACGCGCCATGGTCAAGACCCTTTCCAAAAGCCACTACGTTGGTCCCGGCGTGGAGCAAGAGGTGGTCTCGCGCACGCTGTCGGTGCTCGTCGACAACGAGCCTGGTGTGCTGGCGCGCGTGATCGGTCTCTTCTCCGGGCGCGGCTACAACATCGACTCGCTCACTGTGACGGAAACCGAGCACGAGAAGCACCTGTCGCGCATCACCATCCTCACGCGCGGCACGCCCGACGTCATCGTGCAGATCAAGCACCAGCTCGAACGGCTGGTTCCCGTGCATCGCGTGCACGATCTTTCCGTCGAGGGCGACTCGCTGGAACGCGAGCTGGCGCTGATCAAGGTTACCGGCAAGGGCGAGAGGCGCATCGAGGCGCTGCGCCTTGCCGAGATCTTCCGCGCCAGCGTCATCGATGCCTCGACCGAGCACTTCGTGTTCGAGATCACGGGCCGCACCTCGAAGATCGAGCAGTTCATCCAGATCATGACCGAGCTCGGCCTCGTGGAGGTCGCCCGCACCGGCGTTGCCGCCATCGGACGCGGGCCGGCCAGTCTCTAGAGGAGCAATTCGCTCGACATCCCCGCCTTCGACACTGCCGCCGGCAGCCGTTCCAGACCGACAACGACCAAAGACAACACAAGAGAGAGCTACCATGCGCGTCTATTACGATCGTGATGCCGACATCAATCTGATCAAGACCAAGAAGGTCGCGATCGTCGGTTACGGCAGCCAGGGCCACGCGCACGCGCTCAACTTGCGCGACTCCGGCTGCAAGGAGGTCGCCATCGCCCTGCGCAAGGGCTCCACAAGCGCTAGCAAGGCGGAGAAGGAAGGCCTCAAGGTGATGGAGGTGGCCGACGCCGCCAAGTGGGCCGACATCATCATGATGCTGACGCCCGACGAGCTGCAGGCCGACATCTACAAGGAGCACCT
>CAYUBZ010000348.1:0-2678 GCA_964443205.1 uncultured Hyphomicrobium sp.
CGGGGCGCAACTTCGTCAAGACCATGCTGGCGCAGGCGGCCGAGCATGACCGCGTACGCGTCGTCGACGATCAGCGCGGCAGCCCCACCTATGCGCCGCATCTGGTCGCCGCGATCCTGGAGCTGGCGCGGCAGCTGTCGGGCAAGAAGGCCGGCGAGGGTTCAGCAGATGGCCCGTGGGGCGTCTACCACGCGGCAGGCACGGGCACGACGACGTGGCGCGGCTTTGCCGAGGAGGTGTTCCGCCGTTCGGCTGCGCTCGGCGGTCCGGCGGCCGAGGTCTGGCCGATCAAAAGCGCGGACTACCCGACGCCGGCGCAGCGCCCGGCCAACTCGCAGCTCGACTGCGCCAAGCTCGAGCGCACGTTCGGCCTGCGCCTCCCGGCCTGGCAGGAGGGCGTGGCGGAGTGCGTGGAGCGGCTGGTGAAGGGGTAGTGGGGCAACGCGGACTTGTCCGCGCTGCGCGCCTTTCAAGCGCACGTCTTTCAAGGAGGCGAGAGCGGACCTTGGTGCGCGCTGTGGAATCGAGAATACGACTTTCGATGTCACACCGAGCTCCGGTGTTTTCGTTTCTATAGGCGTCCGCGCAAACGGTAGACCAAGAGGCCGATCATCTCCTTCATCGCAGCAGTCGTCATGGAGAGAGCGGTCGCGCTTGGCACCCAATCCATAATACTCGGAGGGTAATTGACCGCCGTAATCTCCACTGATGAAGCGGTCACCGGAATGCCGGCATGCTGGAAGACGGCCATAGCGCGCGGCATGTGCATGGCCGAAGTGACGAGCAGTGCAGAACTGAACTTTATCGTGTCTTGAAGCTGTGCTGCTTCAATCGCATTCTCGAAGGTGTTCCGACTTTGGCCGGCGACTCGAATTGCGTCCTGCGGAATACCCCACTCGATCAGCAGTTGGCGCATGAGCTCAGCCTCCGTTACGGGATACGCATTCCACGGTAGGTTCCCGCCAATGAGAAGGAGCTGCTTGATCTTGCCCAGCCGGTAGAGACGTGCAGCATGCAGCAACTTGCTGCTATCGTAGGTCAACTCAAGTTCAACGCGAGGTGCGGCTGGTTCCGCTATGGCACCTCCCAGCACGATTGCAACCTCCGCCGACGGTGACCGTGATAATTCGATCGGCGGGTACTGTTTCTCGAGCCCGCCGGCCAAGCGTTCGGCCACGAACGGTATGGATGTCACCCAGAGCCATATCAGAGCCGCCAAAGTCGCTACGAGCGCGCTGCGGCAATATCGGAGAGTTAGCAGTGCCGTTGCCAGCACCAGCATCACTATCGTAGAGCCGATAGGATAGACAAACGCGGGCAAGATGTTTGAAAGATAGATAGCGGTCAGACTGTCGTTCATGGCTTCGAACCCGACATCGTGCACAAAGCTTTGAAGCGCATAGCCGGCCGAAGCAATCCCAATCCCGATCCAAGGCTAATGGGCAAAGAGCGTAATCGCAGACGCCGCTTCAAGCCGCTTGTTGGGCAACCAGCTGAGGAGGCAAAGCTCAAACAAGTGGGGGCTTGCCCAATGCGTCGCGAAGACGTCCGGTTCTCGATGCGCTCGGGCGCCAGTGATGCTCGGAAATCTGCTGTGTGCGATGCAGAGATGAAGCCGGTGAGCATTGTGGCGCTTCAGGGATCAGCCGGACGCTGGGGCTCTTTGTTTTTCAGATTGGCCGCGGTCAAAGCTGCGTTTTAGCTGGTCCGACGACAGCCATAGATTGTCACGCCGGCGTCTGGCGTCTTTGATGAACTCTGAGTCTGCGCCATTCGTGCGCTCTTCCTGCGCCTTGATTTGGCGGTCGAGATCGGCGGCCATAATCTCCAGCTGGATGCTCAGCCACTCGGAATAAGCTGTCTTGTTGAACGTTTTGTCGAAGCGATACGCCATGGCGGTAACCCACAAGAACACACGCTTTCAGTGTGGCACCGGAGCGGCTGTTTGTGGCGGCGCAAAAGAGAGGTAGCGGCTAATGAGTTTGGCTGACCCCCTTCGAGCAGTGTCTTTATTTCCGGGCAAGCGACCGCCCGTTGCGACTGCAGGGCTTGGTCGGAGCGGAGCGCGATGGCACAATGCTCCTCACGCCGGCAGTCGTAAGACAGGGACTTGCGTGATGACAGAGCTCAGCTACACGGTGCGGCTGAACTTCTTCGCAAAGGAGCGCACCTACCGCTTGAGCGACGATGCGCTCACGTGGCAGGACGCAGACGGCAACGGACGGCTCGCCTTCGCTGACGTGCGCCAGGTGCGCCTCAGCGCCGATCCGTCGTTCGGCAAGGATCGGAGCCGGTGCACCCTGCTGGATCGCGAGGGGCACAAGCTGAAGCTCGACTCCAAGCACTTCAAGGAGCTTGGCACCTTAGAGGACCGGTCGAGCACGTACACGCCATTCGTGCGCGCACTTCTGCAACGCGTGGCCGCGGCCGCGCCGCATGCGCGCTTCGTCGCCGGCAGCACGGCTGTTTGGGCCGTCTGGGTCGGGCTCACGGTCGTCTACGCCATCGTCATCCTCCTGCTGATCGCAGCGGTTCTGGGTGGCGCCTCGCTGGGCGTAGAGGTGATCGTCGTGCTCATACCGCTGATGTTGCTCGGGCCAGGCATGTGGCGGGCGGTGCGGCGTGGACGCGCGACGACCTTCGATCCCGCTCATCCTCCCCCAGAGCTGCTGGGCGAG
>CAYUBZ010000349.1:0-2674 GCA_964443205.1 uncultured Hyphomicrobium sp.
GATTGGCCTTTACGGCGTAGAACACGCGCGTGTCGGGCAGGGCCTTGGCGAAGGCATTGTAGTTGTCGCGCACGACGTCGAGGTCGACGACCAGGCAGGGCCCGTCCTCGCGACGCTTGTGCAGGAACTCTCGGATGCGCTCGGTCATGGCGCTCTCCCACAGCTTAAGGCTCAATCGCCCCGGATGACGCGGGATCTCGGAGGCTCGCGGTGGCGCGCGATGGGGACGCGCCGACGCTTACGCTCTAAGACCCGCTCATGCTGCCTTGGATTGGAAGGGGGAGCGCCCCGTCCGCACGGCCGGCAAAGATGAACAAGCCTCTTCGGTGAGCCGGTGGTGGAGACCGGCAGAGACCTAGGAAGCCCGATCGTCGTTGCTTTAAGCCGCGTCCCCTGCTGAGAGCAGAGTGTGCTGGTTTCGCCTCCAGCTGCCGGTCAGATTTCTTGGAGAGCTTGGCTTCTCTCTCCAGGCGGCTGGCGGGCCTCTTGTCCCGCTACCTACCGACCGACACACGGCCACAGGCACGTGCGAAATTGGGCAATGGTGAAATAACAAATTTTTCGCGCGATGCAAGAGAATTAGCTCGCGTGAGGAAAAAACTTTCTTAACTTTTCCTGAGACACGTCGCCGCGCGCGCTCATGCGCGCGCGGTGAACGGCTCGATGGTGTGCGCGGAGCGGATGAACTGCACCATGATGGCGATGCCGCAGAGCACGAAGATGCCGTCGAGGATGCGCTGGCCGATGTCGCCGAGATTGAACAGGGTAGCGAGCGCCCAGGAGCTGGCGAAGGCAGCGCCGAACACCTCGGCGCCGATCAGGATGGCGGCGCTGAAGACGGTGATGACGTTGAGCCAGACGATGCGGCGGCCTTTGGCCATGACAAGCTCCCTTGCGACGTCCGCAATCAACCCGAATTCGAACATGGAATCAAGTCTTTATGCGCGCTGGCGGTTGCCGGGTGCCATTGATCTCGCGCATGGCGTCGCCAAGCACGCACCGGCAAACTGTTAACTATGGAAGCTGCGCGCGTCCTGAAAATCATCCGCCCGTACCTCGCTGGCCTTGCTGCGCTCGGACTGGCGGTCGGCTTCGCTGCCAAGCCGATGGGCTTGGGCGCTTGGTCGGACGCGGTCTGGGCCGCGGTCACGCTTCCCATCCTGCTTGCCCTGCTGATCGAGATTGTGACCAGTTTGCGGCGCGGCGATCTCGGCCTCGACATCGTGGCGGCGCTGTCGATGACGGCGGCGCTGGCCGTCGGGCAGGACCTCGCCGCGGCCATCGTCGCGCTGATGTATGCCGGCGGGCAGTACCTGGAGAGCTTCGCCGAGCGGGCGGCCCGGCGCGAGATGACCGCCCTGCTGGCGCGGGTGCCGCGCGCCGCACTGCGCCACCGCGACGGCCGGCTAGAGGAGGTGGCGCTCGATCTCGTCCTGCCCGGAGACCGCTTGCTGGTGCGCCTGGGCGACGTGGTGCCGGTCGATGGGACGGTGGCCGAGGGAGTGGCCGTACTCGACCAGTCGGCACTCACCGGCGAGTCGCTGCCCATACAGCAGGGCGCCGGCCAGCCAGTGATGAGCGGCTCGACCAATGTCGGCGAGGCCTTCGATCTCCTGGCCTCGCGCCGGGCCGAGGAAAGCACCTATGCCGGCATCGTCCGCCTGGTGGAGGCGGCGCAGCGCTCGCGTGCGCCGATGTCGCGGCTGGCCGATCGCTACGCGATAGTGTTCCTGGCGGTGACGGTGGCGCTGGCGGGCGCCGCCTGGGCGTTGGCCGGCGATCCGATCCGGGCGGTGGCGGTGCTGATGGTGGCAACGCCCTGTCCGCTCATCCTCGCAGTGCCGGTCGCCATCGTGTCCGGGCTCTCGCGCGCGGCCAAGCTCGGCATCCTGATTAAGGGCGGCAAGGCGATCGAGACGCTCGCCCGCGTGCGCGCGCTGGTCATCGACAAGACCGGCACGCTCACTTTGGGCGAGGCCCGACTGGTCTCGACCCGGGCGACCGACGCGGTCGCGCCCGACGAGCTGTTGCGGCTCGCCGCCTCGCTCGACCAGGCCTCCAAGCACATCATCGCCCAGACCATCGTTGCCGAGGCGCGCGCCAAGGGTTTAACGCTGGCGATTCCCTCCGAGGTGGTGGAGACGCCGGGCGAGGGCATCGTCGGCCGGGTCGCGGGCCGCCAGGTCATGGTCGGCGGTGCGCACTTTATTGCGGCGCACATCGCCGATGGCGGGCTCTCGACGCTCGGCCGCGACCGGCCGCCCGGCGCCGTCGCGGTCGCCGTGGCGGTCGACGGCAAGCTCGCCGGCCTGCTGATGCTCTCCGACGAGCTGCGCGAGGGCACCGAGCAGATGCTGCGCGAACTGCGCGGTCTTGGCATCGAGCGCATCGTACTGGCGACCGGCGATCGCCATGAGGTGGCGCGCTTCGTGGCCGCCGGGCTCTCCATCGACCAGGTGCGCTCGGAACTCAGCCCCGACCAGAAGATCCTGGTGGTGCTGTCGGAGCGCAAGAACGGCCCGGTGATGATGATCGGCGACGGCGTCAACGACGCGCCGGCACTCGCCGCCGCCGATATCGGCATGGCCATGGGCGCCAAGGGGGCTGCGGCTTCCGCGGAAGCCGCCGACGTGGTGCTGCTGGTCGACCAGCTCGACCGCGTGCTGCCGGCGAT
>CAYUBZ010000350.1:0-2670 GCA_964443205.1 uncultured Hyphomicrobium sp.
TGGCGGAGGGGGTGGGATTCGAACCCACGAGACGGTTTCCCGCCCACACGCTTTCCAAGCGTGCGCCTTCAGCCACTCGGCCACCCCTCCTCAGCGCACAGGCATCCGCAAAACAGGTGCGCAAAGGCGGCGCACTATAGCCACCGGGCGACTCCGCGCAACAAGACACGCGCCGCACGCCCAACTGGCCGCCGTCCGCCTCCCGTGCGGCGGATGTCCGCGACCCTGGGTCTTGCGCGCCATACGGGGTTGCGGATGCACGGGAGAGACTTATTTAATCCCGGTTGTGCTATTTTGAAACAGGCTGGCCTGCGCTAAGAGGATCGCGCCGCGGGGAACCGCGGCCGATTCGGGGGTGGGTGTGGTCTGGGTTGCTGGTCAACCACGGGCCAAAACGCGATAGTGGGGGCGAGATTCTGCTCGAATTCCCCGAGCTTGGAGGTGACAGGTGAGCTGGTTCAGAGGAATTGCGGGCGCCTTGGCTGCGAGCGCGGTGGCGGTCCTGGTGATCGGCGTGCCGGCCGTCGCCGGCAGCCCGTTCTCGGCGCTGGTGGGCACGTGGAGCGGCAAGGGAACGGCGCGGCTGGAGGGCGGCAAGAGCGAGCGGCTGTCGTGTAAGGGCTACTATACCGGCTCGGGCAGCTCCGAGCTGCGCCTCAATATCATCTGCGCCAATCCCTCCACCAAGGTCGAGCTGCGCTCCGTCCTCAAGTATTCGGGCGGCCGCGTCTCGGGCACCTGGGAGGAACGCAACTACAATCAGACCGGCACGATCACCGGCAGCGCTACCGATTCCAAGCTGCGCCTGTCGATCGGCGGCGGCGCGCTCACGGGATCGCTGTCGGTGTCGATCGGCGGCTCGAAACAGTCGGTTTCGCTGTCGACGCAGGGGTCGGTTCTGAAGGGCGTGAACATCACGTTTGCGCGGGTCAGCTGAGCCGCAGCCATTTCGCGGGTGGGCAGCATGCGTCGGCGTTCCGGCAGGCGCCGCAGTGAGACCAAAGTACCGTGCGTCTATATCGGCGCTCAGGCCTCCAGGGGGGCCGGCGTCTCTTGGCTGGAGAAACTCATGATCTGCTTTCGCTTCGCCGCTGGTCTCATCGCCGCCGCCACGCTGTGCGCCACCGTCACGGCGGCCGATGCCGGCACGCGCTACGGCCATGGGCCGATCCTCGGCACCGTCGTAGCCCACAGCCACTACGGCAATGGCTCGGTGAAGGCGCCCTATCGCGCCACCCCGGTCGGCTATCAAATCCGCCTGCCGCACGGCACCTGGGTCTACTGCCGCACCAGCTGCTCAGAGACCCTGCGCGTGGAGACGGTCGACATTTGGGACGCCGTCCTCGACAACGGCGCGCCCATCGGCGCGGGCACCCTGGATGCGGAGTGCGGCGCGCTCGGGTGCCTCACCTGGTCGTGGGGGCTGCCGTTCTAGGCACGTCGCCGCGCATCGCGCACGGGATGACGGGTGGAATTAGGCGTAGGACGATCCCGCATCCTCGGCGATGAACGGGTTGGTGGTGCGCTCGTGGCCGATGGTGCTCATCGGCCCATGCCCGCAGATGAACGCGAACTCGTCGCCGAGCGGCAAAAGCTTGGTGCGGATCGCCGTCAGAAGCGCCTCGTGGCTGCCGTAGGGCAAATCGGTGCGGCCGACCGAGCCCTGGAACAGCACGTCGCCGACGAGGGCGAAGCGTTGCGGCCGGTTGACCAGCACCACCGAGCCCGGCGAATGCCCGGGGCAATGCAGAACCTCGAAAGGGTGCCCCGCCACCGTGACCGTATCCCCCTCGGCGAGCCAGCGGTCGGGCGTCACGGGCCGCGCCGTCAGCATGCCGTAGGCCTGCCCCTGCTCGGCCAGCGCATCGAGCAGCGGGCGCTCGGCCTCGTGCGGGCCTTCGATCGGCACACCGAGCCGCTCCTTCAATTCCGCAGCGCCCCCGGCATGGTCGATGTGGCCGTGAGTGAGCAGGATCTTCTCCGGCTTCATGCCGACCTCGGCGATGGCGCGCTCGATCTGCTCCAGATCGCCGCCGGGATCGACGACGGCGCCCGTCATGGTCGCCGGGTCCCAGATCAGCGTGCAGTTCTGCTGGAAGGGCGTGACGGGAATGATCGCGGCCTTGAGGCCTTTCTGGGGAGCCCCCTCGGCTTTGGAGGCGGCTTTGGCGGCGGTATTGGACGTGTCTGACATCGCGCTTCCTCGTGAGTCCCCTCCGCCCGTCCCTCCTTAGCGGAGTTGGCGGCGGACGGCCAGACCGGCATAATCGCGTTTGAGCGAATCTTCACTTAAACCCGACATATTGCGGGACGGCATATGATCGCGCGGTTGTCGAAGGCCCTGCTCGTGCTCACCGTGGGGCCGATCCTGCTTCTCGTCGGCAGCGGCAACATCATCGCCTACCAGAGCAACTTCGTCTTCGTGCAGCACGTCATGGCGATAGACACGGTGTTTCCCGAAACCAGCGTGAACGGGTCGCCTGCGCGCGCGTTAACTGACATGAGCCCCCAAGGCGTTGCGAGCCATGTTTTTGCCGCGCCCGCGGAGGACGGATAAGCCCATGCGTCTTCTAATCGCCGGCTGGCAGGGGCAGATTGCACGGGGGCTCGTCGAAGCGGCCCCCGCCTGCCCCGACGTCAAAGCGTGCGCCGTGGGCCGTGCCGCGCTCG
>CAYUBZ010000351.1:0-2656 GCA_964443205.1 uncultured Hyphomicrobium sp.
GTGGGGAAATTGCACTTCTGGCTGACGTTCATCGGCGCCAACGTGCTGTTCTTCCCGCAGCACTTCCTCGGCCTTTCCGGCATGCCGCGCCGCTACGTGGACTATCCCGACGCCTTCGCCTTCTGGAACGGGGTCTCATCGGCGGGCGCCTACATCACCGCGCTGGGGACGCTGGTGTTCCTGTACGGCGTGCTGGCGGCGTTCGTGAGCAAGAAGAAGGCGGCCGCCAATCCATGGGGGCCCGGTGCGACCACGCTCGAGTGGACGCTGCCGTCGCCGCCGCCGTTCCATTCCTACGAGACGCTGCCGCGGATCCAGGCGACGGAACATCACTGAGGTGGCGCTGTTTTGAGGTTCGGCGGACAACGGGCGGGGCGAAAGTTTCCGCCCGTTGCAGTCGAGACGGGCTAAGGGAGCTTCGAGGCAAAGGGCGATCGATAGGCCTTTGACTCCGACGGTCGGAAAAGATGCAAGGGACGAGCCTAGAGAGTGAGGTCGGCCGCATCGGCCCCGTTGCCGAGGCGAGCGTCGGCGACTTCATGGCGCTGATGAAGCCGCGCGTGATGTCGCTGGTCGTGCTCACGGCGTTGACCGGCATGGTCGCCGCGCCGGGCTCCATACATCCCGTTCTCGGCCTGATCGCCATGCTCGCCATTGCGATCGGCGCCGGCGCGTCGGGTGCGCTCAACATGTGGTACGACGCCGATATCGACGCGCGCATGGCCCGCACGGCCGCGCGCCCGATCCCGCGCGGCCACCTGACGCGGGACGAGGCGTTGAGCTTCGGCTCGGTTCTCTCCGTCTTCTCCGTGCTGACGCTGGGCGTGTGCGTCAACTGGACGGCGGGCGCCCTGCTCGCGCTCACCATCGCCTACTACCTCTTCGTCTACACGATGTGGCTGAAGCGGCGGACGCCGCAGAACATCGTCATCGGCGGCGCTGCAGGTGCCTTCCCTCCGATGATCGGATGGGCCGCCGTCACCGGCTCGGTCAGCATCGAGGGCGTGTTGATGTTTCTCATCATCTTCATGTGGACGCCCCCGCACTTCTGGGCGCTCGCCCTTTACCGCGCGCGGGACTACGAGCGCGTCGGCGTGCCGATGCTGCCGGTGGTCGCCGGTCCGCAAGAGACGCGCCGGCAGATCTGGCTCTACTCCATCGTCCTGGTGCCGCTCGCGGTACTGCCCTCGATCATCGGGCTCGGCGGCATTGCCTACGCGATCACGTCCGTAGGACTCGGCGCGGTGTTCCTTTACCTCGCCTGGCGCGTGCGCAAGATTACGCAAGGCCGCGAGGCCGACGCCGCGGCCCGCAAACTGTTTGGTTTCTCGATCCTGTATCTGTTCGCTCTGTTTGGCGTGCTGCTCGCCGAGCATGCGGTGGCGAGGGTGCTCTGAGGTAGATCGTGGTGACACTCGTCATGAACCCTAACGCGCCAGAGGAACGGGAGCGCATCAAGCGGCAGCGGATGCGTTCGCTCGCCATTGCGCTGGCGCTCGGCGCGCTGGTGGCGCTGTTCTACATAGCGACGATCGTGCGACTGGGCGGCAACGTGGTCAACAGGGGGCTGTGATGCGGCCCTTCGCGATATTGGCAGGAGCTTGAAAGTGACGGCAGGAAACGGCAACGGCGGAAGGGAGCGGCAGACGGTCAGCCGCCACCGCACCATTGCTGCGGCCTGCGCTGTCATCGTCGCCTCGATGGTAGGCTTGTCCTTTGCAGCCGTGCCGCTCTATCGGATCTACTGCCAGGTCACCGGCTACGCAGGGACCACGCAAAGGGCCGAGAAGGCCTCCGAAAAGGTGCTCGACCGCAAGCTGACGGTGCACTTCGACGCCAACGTGGCCTCCAACCTGCCCTGGAGCTTCGAGCCAGAGCAGCGCAAGCTCGAGGTCAAAATCGGCGAGAACACGCTGGCGTTCTACAAGGCCACTAACAATTCCGATCATGCGATCACGGGCACCGCCGTGTTCAACGTGGCGCCCGCGTCCGTCGGCGCCTACTTCAACAAGATCCAGTGCTTCTGCTTCACCGAGCAGACGCTCCAGCCCGGGCAATCCGCCGACATGACGGTTTCGTTCTACGTCGACCCGGAATTCGTCGAGGACGATGACACCAAGGATCTGACCGAGCTGACACTGTCCTACACGTTCTACGAGGCCGATAAGCCGCAACAGAGGTTGGGGCAGGCGGCGGTTGACGGTGCAGGCGGCGGATGAGGCGGCACGCATAAGAACCTGAGCGCCACCCGCGGGCGGCGCAAAGGCAAGAGATCGAACTGGGAGCACCAAACGGGGTCTACGGGAGAACGACATGGCCGCGACGCACGCTAAGCACCACGACTATCATCTCGTCAATCCGAGCCCATGGCCGGTCGTCGCCTCCGTTGGGGCGCTGTTCATGACCGTGGGCCTCGTCATCTGGATGCGCTCCATGAGCGGCGGGGCGGGGCTCTTCGGCCTCAACGGGCCGTGGGTTTTCGCCATCGGCGCGGTTCTGGTCGTCATCACTGCCTTCTTCTGGTGGCGCGATGTCATCCACGAGGGCGTCCACGGCGATCACACTCCGGTCGTGCAGCTGCACTTCCGCTACGGCATGATTCTGTTCATCGCCTCGGAGGTGATGTTCTTCGTCGCCTGGTTCTGGGCCTACTTCG
>CAYUBZ010000352.1:0-2645 GCA_964443205.1 uncultured Hyphomicrobium sp.
TACAGTGAGTACGAGGCGGCCGAGACGATCATGTCCGTGCGCCTGAAGGGCGGCGAGAACGTGTCGATGTTCAACAGCTACGCACCGCTGCTCGAGAAGGTGAAGAATCTGAAGCGCGCGCAAGTCGAGGCGGAGCTGCGCTGCTTCTGACGGCGTTGCAAGCGGAGTGGGGCTGCGGCGAAGCAAAAAGGGCACCACGATAGTGGTGCCCTTTTTGCGTTGCTCGAAGCACGTGCCAGCGCGCTCAGGACGCCTTGCCGGCCGACGTTGCCGTGAAGACCTTGCCGTCGGTGTCCTTGGCCGTGACCTTGAGCGTTTCATCGTCCGCCGCAGCGAACGTGAAGCGCAGGTTGGGGTTCTCCGAGATCGAAATGCCGCCGTCCATGCGGAACACCAGCTCGCCGCCCCGCTTGACCTCGAGCTCCTGCACGAACCTGGCCGGCGTATACTCGCGCGTTATCTGATCCATCTGCATTCCCGTGAAGTTGGGGTGGCGGATCATCACTTGCGCTTCGCGCGTGTCGGGAGACCGGGCGGCGGGTTTTGCGGGGTCGAAGGTTCTGATCTGTATCTTGCCGAGGTTCGCGAAGGCCTCGTCGGCATCCTTGGACGCCGGTGCCGAGCAGCCGCCCGATGCCTTTACGTATTTCGTCGCCATATGCAGCTTGCCATCCGCCGTCTCGATCACGGCGCGGATATTGGAGTACATGTTGACGCGGACGCGCGTGGAGAGCATGCGCTCGCCCGCGCCGGCGGCCTCACCGAAATGGAAGGTGGCGGCGACCGGCGCCGGGTTCTTGTCGATCACCAGCGTGAGGCTTTTCACCTGGCGCGCGACGCTTGCCGGGATGCGCATGGTGAGCGGAACGGTGGCGGCGTCCTCGGCCCGGTAGGGTGCCTCGAGCGAGATCGTGCCGTCATTCTCAATGATATCGCGACTGTCGAAGACGTCACGCTTGATGTCGGGCCACGGATCGTCATCGGCACGGACCGTCGCGACCGAGAGCGTCATCGCCAGTGCGGCGGCGAGTGCAAAAAGAAGTTTGCCCGAGCGCATCGTTGCCGGCATCGTCGCTGCGTGCATATGGCTTCCTCCGCGATTAATCTGGCCGTCGTCGGGCTCATTCCCATTCGAGCTCGGCGAATGCCGCCGTGACGTTACGGGCATGATACTCCTTGAAAAGGAGCCACGCATCCTTTTCGGACAGGCCCACCGTCTTCGTGGCCTCGCTCAAGGTGCGCCCCTGCTTGATCATGTCTCGGACCTCGTCGGCGATCCGGCTGAGATAGCGTTTTTCGGGTTCGATCGCGGCGGGCAGCTGCATGGAGGCGGGCCCGTGCCCGGGCACGACGCGCGCCACGTCGGTGCGGCGCTTGAGCTCATCGAGGAACTGCAGCCAGCCGCGGATCGAGCCGTCGAGCGCGGGGATGTGCTTGGCGAACAGGAGGTCGCCGAGAAAGAGCGTGCCTGTCTGCTTGTCGAAAATGGTGAGGTCGTTGTCGGTGTGCGCCGTCTTCTGCGCCTCCAAGAGAATCTTGCGGCCGCCCAGATCGAGCTCGAGCTTGTCCTCAACCAGGAGGGTGGGCGGGATGATGCGCGTGCCGGTAAAGGCCGCATCGCCGAGCAGCTCCTTGTTGATCGCAAGGTAGCGGCCGGCGCGGGCGGCGAGCGCGCGCGGCAGCTTGTGGTGGCCGACAAAGATCGGCTTCTCACCAACGAACGCAGCATTGCCGAACACATGGTCGGGATGCATGTGGGTGTTGATGACGTACTTGATGGGAAGCGGCGTGCGGGCGCGGATGGCTTTGAGCAGCGCCTCGCCGACGCGCGGGCTGCCACCGGTGTCGATGACGGCGACCCCGTCGCGGCCGATGATGAAACCGGTGTTGGAGATGTCGCCCGCATTGCGCGGGGTGAAGATCTCGTAGCGTCCCTGGTGAACGAAAACGCCTGGGGCGATCTCGCGGACGTCGAGGGGCTCGGCAGCGTGCAGCGGCGCGCCGGCAGCCGACACAACCAGCGTCAGAAGGAGCGCTAAACGGCTGCAGAATCGGGTGAATTTGGCGCTCAGCGGCATGATTTTCCGGCACATGGGACCACCCCGGCGATATAGACACGGGCGATCACGCCGTCGAGAGCGCCCCGTGAACTTCCGTCTTTGCCGGCTTCGGCGCCCTGCGCTAGGCACCGCTCCGCCGTCCTGCAAACGATGGCGCGGAGCCGCGCGGTGGCGGCGGGCGGTTAAACGCTGCAACGCCAATGAATTCGGCGTGCGGACAGAATTTTGTCGTGCGCCGCACCATTCTTCTCTGCGGCGCAACAATCCGCGATGGAATACCGCCGATTTTAAGTCAGCGATCTTGTCCTATTCACGGACGCGTGAATTTTCGTTACTGAGCCGTCTTGCGGTCGGGAAAAAAAAGTGCGTAGATGTGTTGTGGTGGTGACATGACTTCCAGGGCCAAACGGCAAAAGCCGAAATAAGGCCCGGTCGATCGCCAGGGAGGAAGAAGGGGCAAACCCCATCCCAAATAATGGGTGTGAGGCGCTGTCGTTCACCATCGCTTGCAAGCGTGGCAAGAACCTTAAAATGGAGGAAGCGCAATGCGCAGAAGTGCATTCGCAGGTGCGTTGGTTGCATCGG
>CAYUBZ010000353.1:0-2638 GCA_964443205.1 uncultured Hyphomicrobium sp.
TCAACGGCATCATCTCGCAGCGGCGCGGGCACATCCTCGGTTTCGATGCGCGCGAAGGCTGGGATGGCTGGGACGTTGTGCAGGCGCAGATCCCGGCATCCGAGATGGAGGGTCTGATCGTGGACCTGCGCTCGGCGACGTCGGGGGTCGGCACCTACACGGCGAGATTCGATCATCTGGCCGAGCTGACCGGGCGCCTCGCCGATCAGGTGCTGGCCGCCCACAAACAAGCGGCGGAGTGAAGCAGCGGCCCCGCCGCTATACCCATTCCGGGGTGAAGTCGTGCTAAGCGGAAGCTCTGACGGCGGCGACTTGCGCCGCCGTCGTTGAGTTCACCCTCGAGCCCCGGGAGGACGCTTGCAGATCTACCTTTGGATCGGCCTTGGCAGCGCGCTGGGCGGCATGGCGCGCTTCTGGTGCTCGGGCGTCATGGCGCACCTTATCGGTGAGACGTTTCCTTGGGGCACGCTGTTCGTCAACGTGGTGGGATGCCTGATTATCGGCTTCTTCGCCACCGTAACAGCGCCTGACGGGCGCCTGTTCGTGGACGCAACGACGCGCCAGTTCGTCATGCTGGGGTTCCTGGGCGGCTTCACGACCTTCTCCTCTTTCAGCCTGCAGACGCTTTCGCTTATGAACGACGGGGAGTGGCTCTACGCCGGCCTCAACATCGGCGCGTCGGTCATCTTGTGTCTGGTCGCGGTCTGGATCGGGCACGTCATCGCGGACCACTACAACGCCATCAGATGGGTATAGCCATGCAGCTGCCACAGGACGCGGTGCTCTTGCGTATCTTCATCGGCGAGGATGACAAGGCGGGGAAGCTGCCGCTGTACGAGGCGATCGTGCTGGCGGCCAGAGAGCAGAAGCTCGCCGGCGCGACGGTTCTGCGCGGGCCGATCGGCTTCGGCCGCTCGAGCCACCTGCATACGACGAAAATTCTGCGCCTGTCGCAGGACCTGCCCATCGTCATCGAGATCGTCGACGGGGAAGAGAAGATCAACGCGTTCCTCCCGAGCCTGGAAAAGCTCATGGGGAGCGGCCTCGTCACCTTGGAGAAAGTGAAGGTGCTGCGCTACGGGAACGGGAGCGGCGCCGCCGGCTGACGCCAAGGCGCGGCGCGCTCCATAGAATTTTCGCTAATAGGGATTTGGCACGCGCCGGTGCGCAAAGTTGGCATTGAGGAATTCTTTCCAATCGCGGGCCCACAGTGCCGCCCATGACCAGCAGCGATCGCACCTCTTACGCCGTGGGCTTCGCCGACCTCGATCGCGAGGTTTCCCTCGAGCGCCTGCCGGTCGCGGGCGCATTTCCGCAATGGCTGTCGGGAACGCTGCTGCGCACTGGTCCGGCCAAGTTCGACGTCGGCCGGCAGACCATGAACCATTGGTTCGACGGCCTCGCCATGCTGCACCGGTTCGGCTTTGCCGAAGGGCGGGTTTCCTACCGCAATCGCTTCTTGCGCTCGCAGTCTTTCTGCGAGGCCGAGGCGACGCACGCGGTTCAACGCCGCGAGTTTGCAACCGACCCCTGCCGCACCCTGTTTCAGCGCGTCGCTTCCATCTTCTCTCCGAAATTCACCGACAACTGCAACGTCAACGTCGACGCGCCCGGCGGCAAGATGGTCGCCTTCACCGAGACGACGCTTCCGGTACGCTTCGACGCCGAGACCTTGGAGACGCTCGGGCGCTTTGACATCGGCCCGCAGGTCGGCGGCAGCATCACGACGGCCCATCTTCATCACGACGCGGCGCGGGCGTGCCGGTTCAGCTACGTGGTCGCGTTCGGGCGCCGGAGCCGCTACCGGTTGTTCTCCATCGCCGATGCGGACGGCTCCGAACGCGTCGTCGCCGAGATGCCGGTCGACCGGCCCGCCTACATGCACTCCTTCGCCATGACGGAGCGCTATCTCGTGCTGGCCGAGTTCCCGCTCATCGTCGATCCGTTGCGGCTTCTTTTGGATTTCGAGCCGTTCATCCGCAACTACCGCTGGACGCCGGAGCGCGGCTTGCGTTTCCACGTGTTCGAGAAGGACAGCGGTCGTCTCGTCAAAACCTTGCAGACCGATCCCGTCTTTGCCTTCCACCACGTCAACGCCTTCGAGGACGGCGAGGAGATCGTTCTCGACCTCGTGGCCTACCGCGACGCTGGCATCATCGATCAGCTCTATGTGGCGCGGCTGCGCGCCGGCGAGCCCGTGGACGCGACCGGGACGCTGATGCGCTACGTCATTCCGCTGGGCGGGTCCGCCGACGTGATCGCGATCCAGGTGGCCAAGGCAATGATCGAGCTGCCGCGCATCGACGACGAGCTGTGCGAGGGGCGGCGCTATCGCTACGCGTGGGGTGCGGGGCGCCGCGTCAAAGGCGATTTCCTCGACAGCATCGTGAAAATCGATGTGACGTGCGGCGACGCGCAGGAATGGTGGCAGGAGCACTGCTATCCGGGCGAGCCGGTCTTCGTGCCGGCGCCGGGCCGAACCGCGGAAGGCGAGGGCGTGCTGCTCTCGGTCGTGCTCGATGCCCGGCGCGGGACCTCGTTCCTCCTGGTGCTCGACGCCCAGACGCTCGCCGAGATCGCGCGCGCCGCGTGCCCCCACCACATTCCCTTCGGCTTTCACGGCAATTATTTTCCGCAA
>CAYUBZ010000354.1:0-2634 GCA_964443205.1 uncultured Hyphomicrobium sp.
TCGACATCGAGGGCGAGGTCGAGGACGAGGACCTGATCCAGCGCGAGGACTGCGTGGTCACGGTGTCCTTGAAGGGCTACATCAAGCGCGTGCCGCTCGCCACCTATCGCGCCCAGCGGCGCGGCGGCAAGGGGCGCTCGGGCATGGCGACGCGCGAGGAGGACGTCGTCACCAAGCTGTTCATCGCCTCCACGCACACGCCCGTGCTGTTCTTCTCCTCGCGCGGCATGTGCTACCGCATGAAGGTGTGGCGGCTGCCGGCGGCCACGCCGCAGGCCATCGGCAAGGCGCTGGTCAACCTGTTGCCCTTAGCGCAGGGCGAGGTGATCACCTCCATCCTGCCGTTGCCCGAGGATCCCGAGACGTGGGGTGCGCTGCAGCTCGCATTTGCCACGCGCTCGGGCAGGGTGCGGCGCAACGCGCTTTCCGACTTCGAGAACATCAACCGCAACGGCAAGATCGCCATGAAGCTCGATGAGGGCGATTCGATCGTCGCGGTCGAGATCTGCACGCCCGACAACGACGTGCTGCTGACGACGGCGCAGGGCCGCTGCATCCGCTTCCTCTTGAAGGACGAGGTGCGCCTCTTCAAGGGCCGCGAGTCCGACGGCGTGCGCGGCATCAAGCTGGAGGCCGGCGACGAGGTCATCTCCATGGCGATCCTGACCCACGTCGACGCCGAGGCGCCCGAGCGCGCGGCCTACCTGAAGCAGGCAACGATGCTGCGCCGCGCCCAAGGCGAGGAGGTCGCAGAAGGCGCTGCCGAGCTGGAGGCCGAGGAGGACGGCGAGGAGGAGGGCGAGGGCGCCGGCGAGGCCGAGCTGACGTCTGAGCGCTTCGCCGAGCTCGGCGGCAAGGAGCAGTTCGTGCTGACGCTCTCGGAAAAGGGGTTCGGCAAGCGGACCTCGTCGTATGAGTACCGGACCTCGGGCCGCGGCGGCAAAGGCATCGTCGCCATGGTCGTCAACGACCGCAACGGGCCGCTCGTCGCCTCGTTGCCGGTGGCGCAGAGCGATCAGATCATGCTGGTGACGGACGGCGGGCAGCTCATCCGCTGTCCGGTCGACGACGTGCGCATCGCCGGGCGCAACACGCAAGGCGTGCGCATCTTCAAGACCGACGCCGACGAGCGCGTCGTCTCGGTGGAGCATATCCCCGACGAGGGTGAGAACGGCGAGAATGGCGACGGCGAGGACGACGCCGCTGCCGAGTGAACTGGGTCGAACTGGGCCGCTGCCAGAGCTAAGCGGTCAGCAGTCCCTTCATGGCCTTGCCGTGCAGAGCGAGAAGCGCGCCGGCGATCGGGCTCAGCTGGCACAAAGCCTCCCAGTCGGGCACCACCGCGCGTCCGCGACCGGTCTGCGCCACCAGTCCGCGACCCTTGAGGCGCGACATGATGCGGCTCAGCGTGTCGGCATTGAGCGCCAGATAGTCGGCGATGTCGGTGCGCGACAGGGGGATCTCGAAGGCAATGCCGTTGGCGCAGGGCGCGCCGATGCGCAACGCCAGCTCGATCAGGAACGAGGCCACCCGCTCCTCGCCGTTGAGGCCGCCGATCATGGCGACGTGCAGGATGGTGCGCGCATGCTGGTCGGCGAGCCGGTGGTTCAGGTGCTGCCCAAGGGCTGCATCGGCGCCGAGCAGCGCCTCGAAGGTGGCGGCCGGCAGACGCCACAGCTCCGAGGCGGCAACGGCGCTCAAGGCCGCATTGGGAAGCGGCGGGGCGAAGGCGGCGCGGAAGACATCGTGCGGGTAGAGCAGCGCCAAGAGCTGGCGATGCTTTCCCTGCGGCATCGTTTGCAGGACGAGCAGGCCGGAGCGCACGATGTAGACGGCTTCCGCCGAACCTGAGCTCAAGCCAAGCTGCTGGCGACGGCGGGCGCGCACGGTTGTCGCGCGCGGACGCAAAGGCCCAAGCGGATCCGCGTCCGCCGGGTTCGGCGGCGGTGCCGGTTTGACCAGACGGGGCGGTGATCGTCCTGGGGCCCGGTTTGTGATCACGTTGGCGCGTTTCTCAGGACAGGCTGGGGAAGAGCCACCCTTGGGCGCGCGCGGCGTTTGGCGCCTTGATCCAGGTCAACAATTGACGGGGTGCGACGAAGGGCTCGCGCGGGCGACGCGGCGTCCGGGTTTGACCTGCATCAACCCATCGCGTGTCGCTCGCGCAACACGGCGTTCCGGATGCGGTGGCCGCTGACCTGCGTCAGCCGTAAGCGCAAGCAATCGCTCCCCGTTTTGGGGATTCGCACCGCAAAGTGGGGGCGTGACGAGACCGAGCCGCCAGGACGCCGTTGCGACCTGCTGTGGCCGTGGGGGAACGGGACACAGAACCAATGATGCGAAATGCGAGATTGTGGGTTGGCGCGGCGGCGCTGCTGGCGGGCGTTGCGGTGGCAATGCCGGCCTATGCGGGAGATAGCAACGGCAACTTTCAGGTGAAGCTCGGGGTGACCGGGGTCATCTTTGATGACGATACGAGATCGCTGACCGCAGGTGGAGGCGCCAATATCGCCGCTACCAACCAGGCGGAGACCAACGACACGGTGCTCCCGACGCTCATGCTCACCTATTTCGTCGATAAGAACTGGGCCGTTGAGCTCTTCTGCTGCTTCGACCAGGTCAATGTTACGGGTA
>CAYUBZ010000355.1:0-2623 GCA_964443205.1 uncultured Hyphomicrobium sp.
GGACGCCTGGGGGGCTTGGCGGCGACCGGCTGCGGGGGACGCACGAAGCGTGCCGGCGTTCGCGTCACTTTGGTCGACGCTTTGGCCAGCGCCTTGTTCAGAAGCGCTCGCATGCGCCTATTGCGGATCCGCGAAGTCTTGCCGCCAAAAACAGCCGCGACCACGTGCTTGCGCCCGCGCCGCACCGAGGTCACGAGATTGAATCCCGATGCGCGCGTGTAACCGGTCTTGATTCCATCTGTGCCCGGGTAGCGGCCAAGCAGCGCATTGTGGTTGCGGTAGGTGTGGCCGCGGAAGTTGAAGCGGCGTGTGGCGAACAGCTTATAGTGTTGCGGAAACTCATCCTGCAGCCGCAGCGCCAGCGTCAGCATGTCCCGGGCCGTGGTCGTCTGTTCGGGGTCGGGCAGGCCGGAGGCGTTACGGAAGGTCGTCTTGCTCATGCCGATCTCGCGCGCCTTGCGCGTCATCAGGCGGGCGAAGTTTCTCTCCGAGCCGCCGATGTGCTGGGCGAGCGCAATGGCCACGTCGTTGGCGGACTTGGTTACCAATGCCTTGATTGCATCGAGGACGCTGATCTCCTCGCCGGGCTTCAGGCCGAGCTTGGAGGGCGAGGCGGCGGCGCCCTCCTGGGTCATCTTGATCTTGGTGGCGTAGTCGAGCCGCCCCAGCTCGATGAGCTCGAACGTCATGTAGAGGGTCATCATCTTGGTGAGCGAGGCCGGGTAGCGCGCCGCGTCCCCTGCCCGATTGTGCAGCACGGTACCGGTGTTGGCGTCGATGGCCATTGCCGCGGTGCGCGGGGCAGCCAGGCAGGGGCGGGCGGGGAGTCCTGCCGCCAAGCCTACGCTGAGCGCGCAGAGCCCCGCCGAAGCGATCACAAAACGTCTCAATGTTCGGCCGCCCTCAAGCGCTTCGTGCATCACTCGACAAACTCAACATACTTCCGCGAAGTGGGCGGTCGATCCCAAAAACGCTTCTGCGATAAGGATTTACTCGTATCCCGGGCGACCTGTCCCCCTCGTGCGCCCCTGCAACAAGGGACCATCGCTTTGGGGCCTCTTTGCGGCGCCGTCGCCTCCCGCGCTCATCTGCTTTTCCGCCGTAGCTTAGCGCCCTCACCGCTTAGGCGAGGTTAATGGCGAGAGGTCCGCGGGCCACCATGGTGCATTGCAAAAAAGTGCTTGAAAAATTGTGCATTGCCTATAAAAGAGACTGAGGGAGACGTCCCAGATCGGGGCCGGGGCATTGCTGTGCGTTCCTAGGGTTCGACAGTTCGTCTAAGGACACGGATGACACCATGATCAGAAATTTCGAGGACATGCAAAAGCTGGGACAATCCAACGTGGACAGCGCCATGCGCGTGTTCGGCGAGTGGAACAAGAATTGGCAGGCGATCGCGGCCGAGATGAGCGACTATACTAAGCGCTCATTCGAGGAGAGCACGGCAACGCTCGAGAAGCTCATGGCATCCAAGTCGGTGGAGCAGGCCGTCGAGATTCAGACCAGCTACGCCAAGCGCGCCTATGACGATTATATGCAGCAGATGACCAAGATCGGCGGCATGTACGCCAACATGGCTAAAGAGGCCTACAAGCCCGTCGAGAAGATGCTGCAGAACGGCGGCTAAGCCGCCCCGCACCTCAGCCTTTCCGGCCCAAAGCGAGGCCCGGCGCACGCCGGGCCTTTTTTGTGTCGCCTTGGGCCCCCATCATATCAAACAGAGTTATTCTCGCGGTTCGAGGTTGCCGGTGGGAGCCGGGAAAAGGCCGCAATTGCGAGGGCCGGCGCCGTTGCGTATCAATATAGGGTCAGAGCAGACGAGCTCGGTGGAGTGAGCGGCGGGCATCGGACCCTTGGGCGGAAATTGAGACCGATGGCAGAGACGAGCATGACCCATCGCTTAAGCGTGCGGTGGCGGGCGGCGAAGAATGAGCCTCCGGGTCGCGACCGCGGGGGGGAGGACGGCCGCACCGGGCTGGCGACCAAGACGCGCCCGAAGACCAAGAAGCCTAGCCTCTACAAGGTTCTATTGTTGAATGATGACTACACGCCGATGGAATTCGTTGTCCACGTGCTCGAAAAGTTCTTCGCGAAGGGACGCGAGGAGGCAACGCGTATTATGCTGCATGTCCATCACAAGGGCGTCGGCATCTGCGGCGTTTACCCTTACGAGGTCGCCGAAACGAAAGTGACGCAGGTCATGGATTTTTCACGACAGAACGGTCATCCTCTACAGTGCACCATGGAGAAAGAGTAGGTCACCCTTGCCGTCCTTCTCGAAGAGCCTGGAAAGCGCGCTGCATCGCGCACTGGAAGCCGCCAACGAGCGTAGCCACGAGTACGCCACGCTCGAGCACCTGTTGCTTGCGCTTCTCGACGATCGGGATGCGGCCGCTGTCATGCGCGCCTGCACGGTCGATCTGGAGACGCTGCGCACGCGTGTCACCGGCTACCTCGACAACGATCTGGGTGCACTGGTCTCGAAGGACGCCACCGAGGCACAGCCGACCACCGGGTTCCAGCGCGTCATCCACCGCGCCGTGGTGCACGTGCAATCCTCCGGCCGCGAGGAGGTGACCGGGGCCAACGTGCTCGTCGCCATCTTCGCCGAGCGCGAGAGCCA
>CAYUBZ010000356.1:0-2622 GCA_964443205.1 uncultured Hyphomicrobium sp.
CGCCGGGCGACGGGCACTACGCCGCCGCGGACACGCGCGCCTCGATCGCCTGCAGCGCGGCGGCGGCTCTGCTGCCGTCGGGCCCGCCGGCCTGCGCCATGTCGGGGCGGCCGCCGCCGCCCTTGCCGCCGAGCGCTTCCGCGCCGGCCTTGACCAGATCGACGGCGTTCCAGGTCTTGGTCAGATCCTCGGTCACGCCGACGGCGAGCCCCGCCTTGCCGTCCTCGGTGACGCCGACAATGGCGACGATGCCCGACCCCACCTGCTTCTTGCCGTCGTCGATGAGCCCGCGCAGGTCTTTTGGATTGAGCCCCTGCACGGTACGCGCCATCAGCTTCACCTTGCCGACGGTCTTGATGCCGGCGTCGCCCGCAGCCGCGCTGCCGGCGCCAGCCGCGCCACCGCCGAGTGCCAACTGCTTCTTGGCCTCGGCGAGCTGGCGCTCGAGGAGCTTTCTTTCCTCGACGAGGGCCTGCACGCGCGCAACGACGTCCTCGGGCCGCACGTGCAAAGCGGCGGCCGCTTCCTTGAGGCGCGCCTCCTGCTCGGCAAGGTAGGCGCGCGCCGCGTCGGCGGTGAGCGCCTCGATGCGGCGTACGCCCGACGCGCTGGCACTCTCGGCCACGATCTTGATAAGTCCGATGTCGCCGGTGCGCGCAACGTGCGTGCCCCCGCACAATTCGACGGACCAGGCCTTATTGGCGCCGGCCGCGGCTCCACCCATGGACACGACGCGCACCTCGTCGCCGTACTTCTCGCCGAACAGCGCCATGGCGCCCGATTCCAGCGCGTCGTCGAGCGCCATCAGGCGCGTCTCGACGGCAGCGTTCTGCAGCACGATGGCGTTGGCGCGCGCTTCAACCGCGGCGATCTCGTCGGGCGTCATCGGCTTCTGGTGCGAGAAGTCGAAGCGCAAACGGTCGGGCGCAACCAGCGAGCCCTTCTGCGCCACGTGCGGACCCAGCACCTGGCGCAGCGCCTCGTGCAGCAGGTGCGTCGCCGAGTGGTTGGCGCGCGTCGCCGAGCGGCGTTTGTGATCGACGTCGAGGTCGACCGTTTCACCCAACTTGAAGGTCCCCTTCTCGACGGAGCCTAAGTGCACGACGAGGCCGCCCGCCTTCTTCTGCGTGTCGGTGACGCGGAACAGCGCACCCTTGGCGCCGCGGATCACGCCCCGGTCGCCGACCTGGCCGCCGGACTCGCCGTAAAACGGCGTCTGGTTGACGATGATCGCCGCCTCGTCGCCGGCCTTGAGGGACTTTGCCTCCTTGCCGCCCTTGATAAGCGCCACGACCTCGCCCGCCGCCGTCTCCGCCTCGTAGCCGAGAAACTCGCTGGCGCCGAGCTTCTCCTTCAATTGAAACCAGATCGTCTCGGTCGCCGCCTCGCCCGAGCCCTTCCACGCCTTGCGCGCTTCTTCCCTTTGGCGCTCCATCGCGGCGTTGAACGCATCGGTGTCGACCACGATGCCGCGCGGGCGCAGCGCGTCCTCGGTCAGATCGAGCGGAAATCCGAAGGTGTCGTAGAGCTTGAACGCGGTCTCGCCCGGCAGCACGTCGTCCTTTTTGAGCTTAGCCGAGGCTTCCGCGAGCAGGCCCAAGCCCTTCTCGAGCGTCTTCTTGAAGCGCGTCTCCTCCAGATGCAGCGTCTCGGTGATGAGCGGTTGCGCCCGCAGAAGCTCGTGGTAGGTGTCGCCCATCTCGTGCACCAGCGCCGGCACCAAGCGGTACATGAGGGGCTCGGTCGCGCCCAGCAGATGCGCGTGACGCATGGCGCGGCGCATGATGCGGCGGAGCACGTAGCCGCGGCCTTCGTTCGACGGCAGTACGCCGTCGGCGATCAAAAAGCTGGTTGCGCGCAAGTGATCGGCGATGACGCGGTGCGAGGCCTTGTGCTCGCCCTTAGCGGGCACGCCGGTTGCCGCGACGGAGGCCGCTACAAGCGCCTTGAACAGGTCGATCTCGTAGTTGTCGTGGGTGCCCTGCAAGACGGCTGCGATGCGCTCGAGCCCCATGCCGGTGTCGACGCAGTGCTTGGGCAGGTCGACGCGCTCGAATTGTTTCTGCCCGCCTTCGGCAGGACGCTCGAGCTGCTCGTATTGCATGAACACGAGGTTCCAGATCTCGACGAAGCGGTCGCCGTCGGCGTGGCGCGAGCCCGGAGGCCCGCCGGGAATCTTGTCACCGTGGTCGTAGAAGATCTCCGAGCACGGCCCGCAAGGGCCCGTGTCGCCCATCTGCCAGAAGTTGTCAGACGTATCGATGCGCACGATCTTGTCGGTGCCGAGCCCGGTGAGCTTCTTCCAGATGCGATACGCGTCCTCGTCGTCGTGGTAGACGGTGATGACGAGGCGCTTCTTGTCGAGGCCGAAATCCTTGGTGAGCAGGGTCCAGGCGAGCTCGATCGCGCGCTCCTTGAAGTAGTCGCCGAACGAGAAGTTGCCCAGCATCTCGAAGAACGTGTGGTGGCGCGCGGTGTAGCCGACGTTGTCGAGGTCGTTGTGCTTGCCGCCGGCGCGCACGCACTTCTGCGAGGAGGTCGCCGTCGTGTAGGGGCGCGTCTCCTGCCCGGTGAACACGTTCTTGAAGGGCACCATGCCGGCGTTGGTGAACATCAGCGTGG
>CAYUBZ010000357.1:0-2611 GCA_964443205.1 uncultured Hyphomicrobium sp.
AGATCAAGGTCCACGAGTACCGCGTCGGGCTCATCCCGGCGAGCGTGCGCGAGGCCGTCGCGCACGGCCACGAGGTCCTCGTCGAGACCGGTGCCGCCGACCTCATGGGCGTCACCGACGAGGACTACCGCAAGGCCGGCGCCAAGATCGCCAAGACGGCAGACGAGGTGTTCGCCAAGTCCGAGCTGATCGTGAAGGTGAAGGAGCCGCAGCCCAAGGAGCGCGAGCTGCTGCAGGAAGGCCAGACGATTTTCACTTATCTGCATCTGGCACCCGACCCGCACCAGGCCAAGGCCCTGATGCGCTCCGGCGTGACGGCGATCGCCTACGAGACGGTCACCGGCGTGCACGGCGGCCTGCCGCTCCTATCGCCCATGAGCGAGGTCGCCGGCCGCATGGCGATCCAGGCCGGCGCGCATTGCCTCGAGATGGAGCAGGGCGGCCGCGGCATGCTGCTCGGCGGCACGGCCGGCGTCGCCCCCGCCAACGTGGTGGTGATCGGCGGCGGCGTCGCCGGTCTCAACGCGGTGCGCATGTCGATCGGGCTGGAAGCCGCCGTCACCTGCATCGACATCAATATCGAGCGCCTCTACGCGCTCGATCAGCGCTTCGGCGCCTCGCTCAACACCATCTTCTCCACCCGGCAGGCGATCGAGGATTACGTGCTCGACGCCGATCTGGTGATCGGCGCGGTGCTGGTCGCAGGCGCGGCATCGCCCAAGCTGATCAGCGAGCAGCTCGTAAAAAGCATGAAGCGCGGCTCGGTCATCGTCGACATCTCGATCGATCAGGGCGGATTTGCGGAGACCTCCAAGCCGACCACGCACGCGCACCCCAGCTACGTGAAGCACGGCGTCGTCCACTACTGCGTGACCAACATGCCGGGCGCCGTGGCGCGCTCCTCCACGTTCGCGCTCAACAACGCGACGCTCCCCTTCGTGCTGGCGCTGGCCGACAAGGGCGTAGCTGGGGCGCTGCGCGCCGATCCCCACCTGATGGCCGGCCTCAACGTGCACGAGGGCAAGATTACACATGCCGCCGTGGCCGAGGCTTTGGGTGTCAAGCATGTGGAGGCGGCGCGGGCGATCGGCCGGTGAGCGCAAAAGCCGTGCACTCGGGCTCATCGCGGCATCGAAAAATGCCGGGCACACGCTTGATGCCCGGCTGCAGGGTCGAGGGACCTCATTAAACGACTAGGAAATAAATGCTCCCTCCCACAATATCGGTTACCAGCCCTCCTCGGCCGGTTGTTAAGGACGCTAGCATACAATTTCAGGTTGCTGCAACGCGAAATTCAGTGCGCAGAGCAGGTTGCCTGAGCGCGGGGGCGCGGCGCGGCCGTTGGGCCCGCGGAAAACCCCTCCGTTTTCCTATCCTCGGATTATGCGAGATGTTTATCTTGCTGCGCAGCGGCGACAATTCGGGGCGTGCGGCGGCGCCACCTGGCCTCGGTGAACTGGGAGCGGCAAGCAGGTCATGGTGAAGCTCGCGCTCTTCCTGGCGGCCGTCTATGGACTCATTGCCATCGCGGCCTTCGTCGCGCAGCGCAAGCTCATGTACTTTCCCGATTCCACGCGGGTGGCGCCCTCGAACTTTGCGCTTACCGGCGTGGAGGAGCGCGTGCTCGCGGCACCCGACGGGACGAGGCTCATCGCCTGGTACGCCCGCGCAAGGCCGGGGCGGCCCACGCTTCTCTACTTTCACGGCAACGCGGGCAACCTCGCCAACCGCTCGGAGCGGGTGCGCAAATATACCGTCCGCGGGATCGGCGTCTTCATGCTGAGCTATCGCGGCTACAGCGGCTCGACGGGCCGGCCGAGCGAGCGCGCCAACGTAGCCGACGCCAAGCTCGCCTACGAGGCGTTACGGAAAGAGGGCGTGGCGCCCGAGGACATCATCCTCTATGGCGAGTCGCTCGGCTCCGGCATCGCCGTGCAGCTCGCGGCCGAGAAGCCGGTCGGCGGTCTTATTCTCGATGCGCCCTATACGTCGATCGTCGACGTGGCCGCCAGCGCCTATCCGTTTCTTCCCGTGCGCGGCTTCATGTTCGACCGTTACGAGACCATGCGCTACTTGGCCGACGTGCATGCGCCCTTGCTCGTCATTCATGGGGAGGACGACGAGATCATCCCGGTCGCCATGGGGCGTGCGGTCTACGCCGCGGCCAATGGGCCCAAGGAGCTCGTCACCTTCCCTGGAGCCGGCCATTCCGACCACCACCTCTACGGCTCGGGCGAGGAGGTCTTTCGTTGGATCGACGCCATCGCCGGCGACGCGGCGCGGCCGCGAGAGGAAAAGAAAATGCGCCCCTAGAGCAGGTGGCTCGGGGCGCATGGTGTCGGCTCTCAGATTGTGAGGAAGGGCCGCTTTAGCGGGGGCCTCCTGGCCCACCGCGGCCCGGTCCGCGCTGCGGCCCGCCACGAGCCGCCGCCGGCTTGCCGGGCAGCAATCCCTCGCGCTGCAGGCGCTTGCGGGCGAGCTTGCGCGCGCGGCGCACGGCCTCGGCCCTTTCCCGAGCCTTGCGCTCGGACGGCTTCTCGAAATAGTTGCGGAGCTTCATCTCCCGGAAAATGCCCTCGCGCTGCATCTTCTTCTTGAGCGCCTTGAGGGC
>CAYUBZ010000358.1:0-2607 GCA_964443205.1 uncultured Hyphomicrobium sp.
GCTTGCGTGTCTGCTCCTTCACGCGCTCGGCGCCGCACACGACGTATTTCAGGCTGTCGAGCTGGCCCGGCTCGGCAGCGCGCGCATAGCCGCCGACGAAGGTATCGGTGGCGACCATGAACGTCGCTTGCGCCTTCTCGATGCACTTCGGGATCTGGCGGTAGTGCAGCGGGCTCGGATAGAGCACGCACTTCACGCCGCCCATCACCGGAATTAAGGTGCCCGCCGTCAGACCGAACGAATGAAACATCGGCAGGGGGTTGAAGAGGATCTCGCCGGGCACGAGCACGTCGCCGAGATGGTCGAGCGCCTGCAGGACATTGGCCATCAGGTTGGCGTTGGTGAGGACCACGCCCTTGGGCGCGCCCTCGGTGCCCGAGGTGAAGAGGACCACCGCCGGTTCATCGGCGCGGGCGTCGGAGCGGTGGGGCAGAAGCGTGCTGAGCGCGGCGCGCAGCGCGCCTGCGATCTTGTCGCGCAGCCCCAGACTCGCGCGCACGTCCTCCAGCGCCACGATACGGACCTTGGCGCCGGGCGCCCACTCGGTCCGAGCCAGCGCGTCCGCGAGATCCTCCAGCTTGGCCGCCTCGAGGAAGCGGCGCGAGGTGAGAACGGTGCGGATGCGCGCTGTCTGCAGCGCGGAGGTGAGGTTCTTCTTGCCGGCCGTGAAATTGAGGATAGCGGCGACGCGGCCATACGCGTTGAGACCGAACAGCGTGACGAGGAGTCCTGCCGAGTTGGGCAGCAGCAGGGCCACGGTCTCGCCTGGGCCGGTCTCGCGCGCCAGCCGGCCGCCCAGCACCAGGCTTGCCAGCGCGAGCCGGCGGTAGCTGAGCGCCGTGCCGTCGGCGTCCTCGATGATCGTCTTGTCGGCGCCGTAACGGCGGCCGGCCGCGATAAGGCCTGCAAACAGCGTCGTATGTGCCTGGTCGGGAGAGAAGTGCTGGGCCATCGTGCGCGCGTGCCGTTAGGGCAGGCCTTCCTGCCATGCCGGACACTGGGGCTTGTGCGGACAAAGCGCAATCGCCCGACGTGCGCTGCGCCGGGGAGAGAATCGAGCCCCCTGCGGCTATTGTGCGATGCAGCGAAAAATGCCTGGAAAGTAGGCAGCTTTAGTGCACTGCACAATGAGGCCGATTCAGGGCCGACAGCGCGATTCGGCTAAACCGCAGTATTGGCGCGGGGTTCAGCGTGTATCATGGCATTTATATTACAAGAGCCGCCTGAATGAGAATTGGGCACGAGTTGCACATGTTTGAAACTTGAGCAACCACTGATTCGCGACTACGCTTCAATCAACAAAAACAAGACTACGCGAGGATGCGACCAAGGCGGACCCGGCCCTACTTGAGGGGTAATTCGGCGGAACCTTGGGGGTATCCCATGATCGAAGTCGTAGCTCTGGTCTGCTCCATGCAGGCACCCTTACGATGCAAGGATGTCAACCTCGTATTTGCTGGCGAAAGCTTCACGCCTCAGCAATGCATGCTGTACGGGCAGACGGAGCTGGCGAAATGGACGAACGAGCATCCGGGCTGGAAGATTGTCCACGGGTTCAAATGTGGGCGCGCCGGGCGGTACGCCAAAATCTGAGGTGAAGTTCGGGGGACGGCTCGGCTCGGCGCTTTCCCGGCCGAGCGAGGGAACATGTAAATCCAGCGATATCCCGCTTCCCGGCCAAGTGAGGCCGATTGCGCCCGGCGCGGGGGCTCGCGCAGCGCGCGAATTGGCAGGCCCCGCATACCTCGTCCTTTGCGGTTGACTTGCGACGCGCCTTCGCCTCCCTAAGGCGAGCTTCTAAAAGCTCGTTCCGATAGGGGAGGGATCAATGCCGGAGACTGCGCCGCCGCCGAAATTTGCGACCCTTGCCGTGCATGCAGGGGCTGCTCCGGACCCATCTACGGGCGCGCGCGTCACGCCCATCTATCAGACCACCTCCTACGTCTTCAACGATGCCGACCACGCCGCGGCGCTGTTCGGGCTGGAGGCGTTCGGCAACATCTACACCCGCATCACCAATCCGACCGAGGCCGTGCTGGAGGCGCGCATCGCCGCGCTGGAAGGCGGCACGGCCGCACTTGCGGTCGCCTCGGGCCATGCCGCCCAGTTCCTCGCCTTCCACACGCTTTTGGAGCCGGGCGACGAGTTCGTTGCCGGCCGCCAGCTCTACGGCGGCTCCATCAATCAGTTCAATCACTCGTTCAAGAAGTTCAATTGGAACGTGGTTTGGGCGGACGCCACCGACCCCAAGTCCATCGAGAAGGCGATCACGCCCAAGACCAAGGCGATCTTCTGCGAGTCGATCGCCAATCCCGGCGGCATCGTCATCGACTTGGCCGCGATCGGGGCGATCGCCAAGAAGGCGGGCATTCCCTTCATCGTCGACAACACCCTGGCGACGCCCTACCTGTGCCGCCCCAAGGAGCACGGCGCCGACATCGTCGTGCACAGCCTCACCAAGTTCATCGGCGGCCACGGCAACTCGATCGGCGGCGCACTCGTCGACTGCGGCACCTACGACTGGCTCGGCTCAAAGCACCGCTACAAGACGCTTGTGGAGCCCAACGAGTCCTATGGCGGCATGACGCTCGCCGAGACGTTCGGCAA
>CAYUBZ010000359.1:0-2577 GCA_964443205.1 uncultured Hyphomicrobium sp.
GCCGACGATCGGCGCACGGGCGAGGTTCTGCGCGAGGTGGAGCCGGAGGACCTGTTGAAATTCGGGCTCATCCCCGAGTTCATCGGCCGCTTGCCGGTCATCGCGACGCTCGAGGACCTCGACGAGGAGGCGCTGGTGCAGATCCTGACCGAGCCCAAGAACGCCCTCGTCAAGCAGTATCAGCGTCTCTTCGAGATGGAGGACGTGAAGCTGACGATCACCACCGATGCCCTCAAGGCCATCTCCCGCAAGGCGATCGAGCGCAAGACGGGCGCGCGGGGCTTGCGCTCCATCATGGAAGCTAACCTGCTCGAGACGATGTTTGAGCTTCCCGCCCTGAAGGGCGTCGAGGAAGTGGTGATTGGGCCAGAGGTCGTCGAAGGCAGTGCCCGTCCTTTGCGCATCTACTCCGATCGCGCCGAGGAAAAGGGCTCGAGTGCCTCTTGATCACGGGGGCCGCCGCGGGGAGGGTGGCTCATCCTGAAATCTGTGAGTGCCGTGGGCGGTATGCTGCGCACGGTAAACTCTTGGATAGAGCGGCGGTCGGCCCCATTTAAACGGGGCGATTAGCCCGCCGACTTGTGCGATGGGGGCAGCGGATGTCGGATGCCTCGATGGCGGACCGGCGCTAAGAGAGCCGGCGTGGTAGCGTGTGAAGGGTTGAAGACGCAGATCAGCGGCAGGCGGCCACACTCGAATGGATAGCGACATGGGCGAAGAGAAGCAGACAAAAGAAAAGGCCGCCGGCAAGGGAACCTATCCCGTCCTGCCGCTGCGCGACATCGTGGTCTTTCCGTACATGATCGTCCCGCTCTTCGTCGGGCGCGACAAGTCGATCAACGCGCTCGAAGAGGTGATGCGGTCGGACAAGCACATCCTGCTCGCCGCGCAGAAGAATGCCGGCGACGACGATCCCGCGACCGACGCCATCTATCCGATGGGCACGCTCGCCTCCGTCCTGCAGCTCTTGAAGCTGCCCGATGGCACCGTCAAGGTGCTGGTCGAGGGCACCTCGCGCGCCAAGATCGTGCGCTACACCGACAACGCCAGCTATTTCGAAGCCGAGGTGGAGCAGGTTCCCGAGGAGGTCGGCACCAAGGACGAGATCGAGGCGCTCGCCCGCTCGGCGGTCACGCAGTTCGAGAGCTACGTCAAGCTCAACAAGAAGATCTCGCCGGAGGTCCTGGGCAACGTCGCGCAGATCGAGGACTATTCCAAGCTCGCCGACACCATCGCCTCGCACCTCGCCATCAAGATCGCCGACAAGCAGGAGATCTTGGAGACCGCGACCATCTCCGAGCGGCTGGAGCGCGTCTACACGCTGATGGAGAGCGAGATCTCCGTTTTGCAGGTGGAAAGAAAGATCCGCTCCCGCGTCAAGCGGCAGATGGAGAAGACGCAGCGCGAGTACTACCTCAACGAGCAGATGAAGGCGATCCAGAAGGAGCTCGGCGACTCAGACGAGCGCGACGACATCGCCGAGTTCGAGGAGAAGATCGAGAACACCAAGCTGTCGAAGGAGGCCCGCGACAAGTCGCTCGCCGAGCTCAAGAAGCTCAAGCAGATGAGCCCGATGTCGGCGGAAGCCACGGTGGTGCGCAACTACCTCGACTGGCTGTTGTCGATCCCCTGGGGCATCAAGGGCAAGATCAAGAAGGACCTCGATGAGGCCCAGCAGATCCTCGATGCCGAGCACTATGGGCTCGAGAAGGTCAAGGAGCGCATCGTCGAGTATCTCGCCGTGCAGCTGCGCACCAACAAGCTCAAAGGCCCGATTCTGTGCCTCGTCGGCCCGCCCGGCGTCGGCAAGACCTCGCTCGGCAAGTCGATGGCGAACGCCACCGGGCGCGAGTTCGTGCGCATGAGCCTTGGCGGCGTGCGCGACGAAGCCGAGATCCGCGGCCACCGGCGCACCTACATCGGCTCCATGCCGGGCAAGGTGATCCAGTCGATGCGCAAGGCCAAGCGGGTCAATCCGCTGTTCCTCCTGGACGAGATCGACAAGATGGGCTCCGACTTCCGGGGCGATCCGGCGGCAGCGCTCTTGGAGGTGCTCGACCCCGAACAGAACTGCACGTTCAACGACCATTACCTGGAGGTCGACTACGACCTGTCGAACGTGATGTTCGTGACGACGGCCAACACGCTCAACATCCCGCCGGCGCTCATGGACCGCATGGAGATCATCCGTCTCGCCGGCTACACCGAGGACGAGAAGCTGGAGATCGCCAAGCGCCACCTGATCCCCGGTCAGCGCCAGGCCCACGGGCTCGAGGCAGAGGAGTGGAGCATCGAGGACGGGGCGCTCTTGGAGATGATCCGCCGCTATACGCGCGAGGCGGGCGTGCGCTCTTTAGAGCGCGAGATCGCCAAGCTGGCGCGCAAGGCGGTCAAGGAGATCATTACCTCCGAGAACAAGACCGTCACCGTGACGGCCGAGAACCTGGAATCCTATCTGGGCGTGCCGAAGTACCGCTACGGCGAGGCCGAGCTGGAGGACCAGGTGGGCATCGTCACCGGGCTCGCCTGGACCGAGGTCGGCGGCGAGCTGCTGACCATCGAAGGCGTCATGATGCC
>CAYUBZ010000360.1:0-2576 GCA_964443205.1 uncultured Hyphomicrobium sp.
GGCCACATCTACGGCTCGACGTTCTTCATGGCGACGGGCTTCCACGGCGCGCACGTGATCATCGGCTCGATCTTCCTAATCGTCTGCCTGTTGCGCGCGATGGCTGGTGCCTTCACGCCAAAAGGCCATTTCGGCTTCGAGGCGGCCGCCTGGTACTGGCACTTCGTCGACGTGGTCTGGCTGTTCCTGTTCGCCTGCATCTATGTCTGGGGTGCAGGTCCCAATCCCGGCGGCGGCCACTGAGCCGGCTTGCGGCGCTATAGCGTCGGGCACCAATCTGCGGGGCGGCTCTCTGAGCCGCCCCGTATGCTTGCAGCGCCGGCATCTGTCTTGCCCGGTGGGGACGTGGTAATGGCTTGGGAGCTGGCGCGGGCCGACCGGCGCGCCACCCGCCAGGAACGTCGAGCAACACAAAGCCGGGGAGCGCATAGTGTCCACGCAGCCGAGAGCCGTCTCGCCGTTGTTCGCGGGCCTTCTTGCGCGCTGCCCCCGCTGCGGCAAGGGGCCGCTCTTCAAGAACGTGCTGGAGCTCAGAGATAAGTGTGGCAGCTGCGGCTTGAGCTATCACTTCATCGACACTGGCGACGGCCCGGCGGTGTTCGCCATCTTCATACTCGGCTTTGTGGTGCTGGGGATGGCGCTCTACGTGGAGTTCACCTACGAGCCGCCGGTGTGGGTTCATGTGGTGCTGTGGGGAGCGCTGACGCCGTTGATCGCTCTCGTGCTGTTGCGGTTCCTCAAGGCAGGGCTGATCGCGTTGCAGTTCAAGCACAAGGCCGAGGAAGGCCGTCTTGCCCAGGATTGACCGTGCCGTGAACGAGCCTCACGAGATCGCCCGCTGCCCGGCGCGTGCCGCGCCGTCATGCTGAGCCAGCTCAAAGCCAAGGGACTCCTCTGGCCGGCCGTGATGACGATCGCGGGCGTCGCAATGCTGATCGCGCTTGGCAACTGGCAGTTGCGGCGGCTTGCCTGGAAGGAAGGTCTCATCGGCGCGATCACCGAGCGCACGCATGCCGATCCCGTCCCGGTGGACGTCGCCGAGGCCCGCGCGGCGGAGGGCGGCGACATCGAGTATACCCGCGTGACGGCGCGCGGCCGGCTCCTCAACGATCAT
Source organism: uncultured Hyphomicrobium sp. (assembly GCA_964443205.1). Taxonomy (GTDB): domain Bacteria; phylum Pseudomonadota; class Alphaproteobacteria; order Rhizobiales; family Hyphomicrobiaceae; genus Hyphomicrobium_A. Next base: position 1,115 of record CAYUBZ010000360.1, read on the forward strand.
GAGCTGGATTTCTACGCCATCGATGAGCAATTCGGCCCCGGCTATCATCTCGTCACGCCGCTGCAACGCGCCGACGGCAGCGTCGTCTTCGTGAACCGCGGCTACGTACCCCTGGAGCTCAAGGACCCCGCCAAGCGTCCCGCAGGCGCGCCTCAAGGAGAGGTGGAGATCGTTGGGCTCGTGCGCCGCCCGGAAACGGCCGGGACCTTTACCCCCGCCAACGACGCGGCCAAGAACATCTGGTACTGGCGCGATCTGGACGCCATGGCGGCGGCGGCTCTCGGGCCCCAGGGCGGCCCCCAGGGCGGTCCGCGGGCGCCCCGCCTCGTCCCCTTCGTCATCGAGGCGGAGGCAGGCCCCGGCGCTGCCGGGGGCTGGCCCAAGGGCGGCGTGACGCGGCTGGAGCTGCCCAACCGGCACCTCGAGTACGCGCTGACCTGGTACGGCCTCGCCGCGGCCCTGATTGCGGTCTTTGCCGTGTTCGCGATCCCCCGCTGGCGCCGCCCCGGCCCGTGATTTGGCCCGAAGGCTGACGGTATTGGGGTTAACACCCATATCCCTGTGCGCACGGGGCGCTCCGGCTGGCGCTTTGCTTGTTCCAGGTTGGGCCGGGCACTAGGGTATTTGCGACCACCCGTGAAGAGAGAGCCCCGCAGTTTGAACTACATCTCGACCAGAGGTGAGGCGCCCCCACTCGGCTTTGACGACGTGCTGCTGGCAGGGCTGGCGCGCGACGGGGGCCTGTACGTGCCGCAAGCCTGGCCGTCGCTATCGCCCGACACGATCGCCTCATTCGCCGGCATGCCGTTCGCGGAAGTGTCCATGCAGGTCATGCATCCCTTCATGGACGCAGCTATCTCGCGGGCCGAGCTGGCACAAATGGCGGCCGATGCTTACCGCCGCTTCGGTCACCCGGCCGTCACCCCGCTCGTGCAGATCGGCCCCAGCCGGTGGATCCTCGAGCTGTTCCACGGACCCACGCTCGCCTTCAAAGACGTGGCGATGCAGCTGCTCGCCCGACTCATGGACCGTGTGCTGCAGAAGCGCGGCCGCCGCGCCACGATCGTCGGTGCCACCTCGGGCGACACCGGGGGCGCTGCCATCGAGGCTTTCCGCGGATCGCAACGCGTCGACGTCGTCATTTTCTTCCCCGAGGGCCGTATCTCCGACGTGCAGCGGCGCATGATGACCACGCCCGCCGACGCCAACGTGCACGCGGTCGCCGTCAAGGGCACCTTCGACGATTGCCAGGCCCTGGTGAAGGGGATGTTCAACGACCACGCTTTTCGCGACCGCACCGCGCTTTCCGGAGTGAACTCCATCAATTGGGCGCGCATCGCCGGGCAGGTCACCTACTACTTCGCCGCTGCCGTGGCGCTGGGCGCCCCGCACCGTCCTGTCTCGTTTGCGGTGCCGACCGGCAACTTCGGCGACATCTTTGCGGGCTACGTGGCCAAGCGTA
>CAYUBZ010000361.1:0-2574 GCA_964443205.1 uncultured Hyphomicrobium sp.
GAGAATGTCCTCTAAGATCTCGGCGGCGGCCTGCAGCCTTGCGCCCGGGCGCATGGGCCTAGTGTCCCGATTCCGAAGTTCGCCTGCGTTCAATGCTAGGCTCGGGAGCGAACTTCGGAATCATAAGGGACACTAGAATCATAGAGTTGCTAGTGTGATTCAGATCGAGAAATTCGCTCACAACCTTGCCGTCAGCGCTGGCGAATTTCTCGATCATCACACTAGAGGCCCCCGGCCAAGAGGACGCGCGCCGCGAAGATCACCCACATGACGACCAGGACCGCCACGCCGGCCAGCATGGCGTAGAAGCGCTTGTCGACCTGGTTCGACCCGGTGTGGATGAAGGCGTGCAAGAGCCGCGTCAGCACGAACAGCCAGGCGAGGATCACGAAGACGTCGCTCTGCGTGCGCGTGATCAGGATCAGCGCCACCAGCACGTAGAACAGCAGCGGGATTTCGAGCTGGTTGTGGAACGCGTTGGCGATCTGGGTGGCGCGCTGCGGCCAGTTGGGCTCGCGCAGCGCGATCTGGCGCGGCTTGACGGCGCCGGAGCGGATCGCCGTCACGCGGTGCGAGGCCATCCAGAACAGCAGGCCGAACGTCAGTGCCACCTGCACGAACACCGGCAGCAGCATGCCCGAGACCGACATGGACTAGCCCCCCGCTCGCATTACATGTTGCCCGGATAGTTCGGGCTCTCGCGCGTGATCAGCACGCCGTGCGCGTGGCTCTCGTGGATGGCCGCCGGCGACACGCGGATGAACTTGGCGCGCGCCTGCAGGTCGGGGAGCGTCGCCGCACCCACATACCCCATGCCGGCGCGGACGCCGCCGACGAGCTGGTGCAGCACGGCCTCCGTCGGCCCCTTGTAGGGCACCTGCCCCTCGATCCCTTCCGGCACCAGCTTGAGCGTGTCCTTCACCTCCTGCTGGAAGTAGCGGTCGGCGCTCCCGCGCGCCATGGCGCCGATCGAGCCCATGCCGCGGTAGGCCTTGTAGGTGCGGCCCTGATAGAAGTAGGTCTCGCCCGGCGCCTCGTCGGTGCCGGCCAAGAGCGACCCGATCATCACGCAGGCGGCACCCGCGGCCAGCGCCTTCACCACGTCGCCGGAGAACTTGATGCCGCCGTCGGCGATGATGGGCACGCCGTGCTTGGCGGCCTCCTTGGCGCAGTCCATGACGGCTGTCAGCTGCGGCACGCCGACGCCCGCCACGATGCGCGTGGTGCAGATCGAGCCGGGCCCGATGCCCACCTTCACCGCGTCCGCGCCGGCGTCGATCAGCGCCTTCGTCCCCTCGGCGGTGGCCACGTTGCCGGCGATCACCTGCACGCGGTTGGACAATTTCTTGATGCGCGTCACGGCCTCCAGCACGCGCACCGAATGCCCGTGCGCGGTGTCGACCACGATCAGGTCGCAGCCCGCCGCTATCAAAAGCTCGGTGCGCTCCAGGCCCTCATCGCCCACCGTCGTCGCCGCGGCGACGCGCAGGCGCCCCTCGGCGTCCTTGGACGCGTGCGGGTGCTTCAGCGCCTTCTCGATGTCCTTGACCGTGATCAGCCCGATGCACTGCTTGGCCTCGTTGACGACCAGCAGCTTCTCGATGCGGTTCTCGTGCAGGATGCGCTTGGCCTCCTCCTGGCTCACCGAGCGCGGCACCGTGATGGGGTCCTTGGTCATCAGCTCGGCGACGGGCTTGTCGAGGTCGGTGGCAAAGCGCACGTCGCGGTTGGTCAGGATGCCGACGAGCCGGCCCTTCTCCGAGCCGTTGCTGCCCGCCTCGACCACCGGCACGCCGGAGATGCCGTGCTCGGCCATCAGGCTCAGCGCATCGCGCAGCGGCGCGCCCGGGTGGATGGTCACCGGGTTCAGCACGATGCCGGATTCGTACTTCTTCACCTGGGCGACCTGGCGGGCCTGCTCTTGCGGCTCCAGATTGCGGTGGATGACGCCGACGCCGCCCTCCTGCGCCATGGCGATGGCGAGGCGGGCCTCCGTCACGGTGTCCATGGCCGACGAGATGACGGGGATGTTCAGCCGAATCGAGCGGGTGACCTGGGTGGAGACGTCGGCCTGGCTGGGCAGGATCTCTGAGGCGCCGGGCACCAGCAGGACGTCATCGAAGGTGAGCGCGACGCCGGAATCCAATGCGGGCGGGCCTTGAGCCATGCTTTGGCGGTCTCCAAAGAGCACATATGGGGGCTGGGGCGACAAGGTTCACGGGGCCCAGCGCGGGAACGATGTCGCCAGGCCTATAGCACTCAGGCGGCGGGGAGGGAAGTGAGGGCGACCTTAGCGTCCCAAACGAATCCGGCTGCTGACGACCGCGGTCCGGCCGTGATACCTAATCCGCCATCGACCTGGCTCAAAAGCCGCGCTGACCAAGCGGCCAAATGCCGGTTGGCAGGGGGAGGGAACCATGCGCGGTGTTGCCAGAGCGTTTTTTGCGTCGGCCGTCGTTTACGGGATCTTGGGCCTGCTGCTGGGCCTCGACATGGCCATGCGCCAGAACCACGGCGAGCTGGTGACCCACGCCCACATCATGGTCACCGGCTGGGTGAGCTTCGCGATCTTCG
>CAYUBZ010000362.1:0-2569 GCA_964443205.1 uncultured Hyphomicrobium sp.
ATGACGGTGACCGAGCCCAGCGCCTCCACGGCGCTCAGGCGGCGCACGATGGCCTTGCGGCGCGCAAGCCGCTCCACGCCCAGCGCGAGAGCGAGCGTCATCACCGCGGGCAGCCCCTCGGGGACGGCGGCCACCGCAAGCGCCACGGCGAACAGAAGCACGTGGCCGATGCGCGCGACGCCCTCCACGTACAGACCGCCGAGCGTCAACGCAAATCCCAAGGCCAGGATCGCGTAGGCAACCTGATTGCCGAACGTGCGCAGCCGGCGCTCGAGCGGCGTCGCTCCGGCCTCGATCCCGCCGATCAGGGTGGCGAGCCGCCCCATGGCGCTCATCGGCCCGGTGCGGCTCACCGCCATATAGCCCTTGCCGCGCACCAGCAGCGTGCCGCTGAACAGCTCGGCGTCCGTCCGCTTGTCGACGGGCAGCGATTCACCGGTAAGGATCGACTCGTCCACCAGCACCTCGCCGGCGGAGACGTACGTGCCATCGGCCGGGATGCGGTCGCCGGCCTCGATGCGCGCAATATCGCCCGGAACGAGATCATAGCTCGGGATCTGCTGAAGCGCCTTCTCGCGCAGCACCCACACGTTGGGCGTCGCCATCGCCTTGAGGCGGGCGAGCGCCGCCTCGGCCTTGGCCTCCTGGTAGGTGCCGAGACCCGCGTTCAAGACGAGGATGACCGCGATGGCGACCGACTCGAACGGCACGCCTTGCGCGCCCTCGTAGGCCCAAAGCACCAGATCGACGGCGAGCGCGAACAGCAGGATGTAGATCAGCGGGCTCTGGAACTGGCGCGCCAGGCGCACCCACACGCTGGTCGGCGGCGCCTGCGGCAGCGCGTTGGGACCATACTGTGCCAGACGTGCCGCCGCCTCCGAGCCGGTGAGCCCTTGGTGAAGCCTGGTTCCTGCGGCACTGGCACTCATCGGATCTCCCGCCCTCATTGGCCGTACACGTAGAGCACGTAGGAGTTGAGCAGATAGACGAGAAACAGCGAGATGCTGATCCAGTCGACGTAACGGAAGACGCGCGTCTTCGACCTGTACAGCAAACCGACCACGACGATGCCGGTCATGATGACGGAGGAGAACGCGGAAACCGCGTGCACTGGCGATACGTGCGACAGGAGCGGGCCCTTGAGGAAGGCGATATCGTCGATCGCCAGCACCAGCATGTCGAACAGGTTGCTGCCCAGCAGGTTGGCGATCGCCATGTTGAGCGCGCCGAGGCGCAGGGCCGCGATGGTCACGACAAGCTCGGGCAGCGAGGTGACGGCAGCAACGAGCAGCGTGCCCACGAACGTGTTGTTCCAGCCCATGGCATCAGCGAGATCCGTGCCGACGAACGGCAGCCAGACACCGGCCCCGACGAGAACCGCCGCCGCCACCAGATAGCGGCGCACGGCCGTGCGCAGCGTGATGTCGGCGTACTGTGCGGCGACGTCCTCGACGAACGCCTCGCGCTGGTTGCGCTCGTAGGTGAACACGGTCCGCATGGCGATGAAATAGAGGCCGATCATGATCGGCGAATAAAGGCCGACATGGCCTATGCTGAACGAAAAGCGCTGGTCGGCGAGTTGCACGCTCATGCCGGCCCAGCCGATCAGCACGATGCCGAACCCGGCGGCGAGAATGTGCCCCTGATGCGCGCGGTGGAAAATTGGCTCGTCGCGATGCAGAAAGTCGAGCACAATCAGAATGGCGAGATTGAAAACACAGCTTCCCAGCACGCTGCCGACGGCAATGTCGGGGACATCGGCGATGGTGACGGCGCTCAAGCCGGTGATCAGCTCGGGTAGCGAGGTGACGGTCGCCAGCAGAATGAGCCCGATCCAATTGTGCGAAAGACCGGTCTTCTCGGCGATGATGTCGCCCGAGCGCGACAGCTCCGGCCCGGCAAAACCAATGAGGGCGGCGCAGAAAATAAACTCCAGCCAGACAAGACCGAGATCCGCCACGCCGACCCCCCGCTTTCCTTTGACTGCAATCGGCGCCGAGTCGCGCCAGCAAGCCTCCCTAGCATGGCTTGGACCCGGGTTGACCCGCATCAATACGGGCGTTTTACCCCCTCGCTGCGCAAGCGGTGCACGTTAGCCGCACCCCGCCACTCGCGCCGGTGAAACAGCCAGCGCTTCAAGTTGGACCGCGCCGCAACCACATATTCGCACAAAATCTAACCCGGCTGAGACACGCGCGCCATGGCGGGCTGTTTTTGTCGTTGAAGCAAGGAACCCCTTGGGCAGCGAGCGCACCATGAACGAGACGAACCTGGCCGCAGGGCAGGAGGCGCAAACCCTCCCTTGCGCCGATGCGTTGCCGCAGAATCGCCCGCGCCCGGCGGGGCACGTGCCCACGTCGCCAATTCCGGCAACGGCGGCGCCCGCTTGCATGCGCGAGGATGAGAGCGACCCGTCGCTCGAGATGGCGAACGTGCTCGATCGTTCCTTGAACTACGCGCGCTCGCGCCTCACGCTTGGTCTTTCTCCCGCGGCTCTGGCAGAGGCCTACTTCGATTGGCTCATCCACCTTATTGCCGCGCCAGGCAAGCAGTTGCAGCTGTCGGAAAA
>CAYUBZ010000363.1:0-2529 GCA_964443205.1 uncultured Hyphomicrobium sp.
AGCAGTTGAAGGATTTGTTGCACAGCGGGAAGTCGGCGACGATGTTGCCCTCGATGGCGGCCTCCAGAAGCGGCCACTGGAACCACGAGGGGTCGCGCAGATGCGCGTGCGCAATCGTGCCATCGTCAGCAACGCGCACCCACGCGAGAATGTCGCCGCGGAAACCCTCCGCCAGCGCGATGCCTTCGCGATCGCCTTGGGCCTGGGCGCTGCCGATGTCGGCGCGCACCGGTCCGGACGGCAACCGCTCGAGGATCTGCGCGATGAGCGAAAGGCTCTGCTCGATCTCGCGAATGCGGATCCAAACACGCGCGTTGACGTCTCCGTCCTCGCGCACTGGAATGTCGAAGTCGAAGTCGTCGTAGGGTGCATATCCGGGGGTGCGCCGCGCATCGAAGGCGCGCCCGGAGGCCCGGCCGACGAAGCCGCCTGCACCGTAAAGACGTGCAAGCTCCGGCTTCAGGATCCCCGTCGTGACCGTGCGGTCCTGCAGGGATGCCGTATTGTCATAGAGCTCGACGAGCTCGGGGAATGCCACTTGCACGTTGTCGATCAACGCGCGCACGGCGCCGATGCCGGCGTCATCGAGATCGGCCGCCGTCCCGCCGGGCACCACGCGGTCCCTCATGAGCCGGCTGCCGAAGCACGCGTCGGCGGCCCGCAAGACGCGCTCGCGCAGCACCCCGCAATGCGTGAGCATCAACGAGAAGGAGGCGTCGTTGCAGATGGCGCCGAAGTCGCCGAAGTGGTTGGCCACGCGCTCGAGCTCCGCCATCAGGGCCCGCAGCCAGACGGCTCGGGCGGGCGCGGCGACGCCGAGCGCAGCCTCGACAGCTCTTGAAAAGGCGATCGCGTAGGCGACCGTGCTGTCTCCCGACGTGCGCCCGGCGAGCTTTGCCGCGCGTTCGATCGGCGCGCCGGCCATCAAGCCCTCGATGCCCTTGTGCACATAGCCCAATCGCTCTTCCAGGCGGACGACGGTCTCGCCGTTGGCGGTGAAGCGGAAGTGGCCGGGCTCGATGATTCCGGCATGCACGGGGCCGACGGGGATCTGGTGCATGGGAGGACCGTCGGCCGGGTAGAAGACGTAAGGATCGCGTGCCGCGGGCGCGTCGTGGCGATCGCCCAGGGGATGATTGACGCCCCAGCGGCCGTGGTCGATCCAGGGACGCGGATCGGGCGCGCCCTCCGGCTCGAGCCCGTACAGATCGCGGATGGTGCGCTCGAGCCGCAGGGCCGGTGCATGCGCGAGGCCGACGGACGGAAACCGTCGTTCGGGGGCCGGCAGGCTGAGCACGGCGAGCTCGTCGCCACCGCAGAGCCCCATGTAGATGGTCGCGCCATCGCTCCATAGCCCGAGCAGCGTGGCCTCGCCTGCCGCGAGCCCGGCGATGGCCTCGCGCCAAGTCTCGGTGCCGACGGTGACGCGCGGCCAGGGGCGATGCGCGTCGACGCGCCGGCCATGTTCAATCAGTGCGGATATGAAAGGCATGGCCTCGCTCACCCCAAGAGCCGCGCGACGTTCTGGAACCAGACGACCAACAGTGCCGGCAAGAAGATGCCGGCGGCAAGCACCAGCGCAAGATGGGCAAACATCGGCACATAGGAGGCTTCGACGCAGCCGGTGCCCGCCGACGGCGTGCCGAAGGCCATCTGACTGAGACGGAGGAACAAGGCTCCCACGCCGACAAGAATGCCCAGCACCAAGACGATAGCCAGCACCGGCTCGCGGGCAAACGTCGAGGTGACGATGAGGAACTCGCTCATGAAGATGCCGAGCGGCGGCATGCCGGCGATGGCCACCACGCCGAGAACGAGACCCCAGCCGAGCAGAGGATGGCTCTCGGTCAAGCCGGTGATCTCCGACAGCCGCTGCGTGCGCTTGACCTGCGCGATATGGCCGACCGCGAAGAAGATCGCCGATTTGGTCAGGCTGTGCATGGTCATGTGCAAGAGGCCGGCGAAGTTGGCGAGCGGGCCGCCCATGCCGAAGGCGAAGGTCACGAGACCCATGTGCTCGATTGAGGAGTAGGCGAAGAACCTTTTGATGTCGCGTCGCCGGTAGAGCATGAAGCCGGCAAAGACCAGCGACAACAGCCCGAGCGTCACCATCAGCGGGCCCGGCGCGATCGCCTCGGGATTGGCCGCGAGCAGGATCTTGAAGCGCAGGACCGCGTAGATGGCGACGTTGAGCAGGAGTCCTGAAAGGATCGCCGAGATCGGCGTCGGGCCCTCGGCGTGGGCGTCGGGGAGCCAGGCGTGCAGCGGCGCGAGCCCGACCTTCGTGCCGTAGCCGAGCATGAGAAAGATGAAGGCCACATTCAACAGGTCGGGGTTGAAGTGTTGCGCGTGCGCGACGAGTGCCGTCCAGACCATGGCGTCCTGTCCCTCGCCGATCACGGGACGCGCGGCCATATAGACGAGGATGGTCCCGAACAGCGCCAGAGCGATGCCGACGCTGCCGAGGATGAAGTACTTCCACGCCGCCTCGAGGGCGGCATAGGTGCGATAGATGCCGACCATCATGAT
>CAYUBZ010000364.1:0-2523 GCA_964443205.1 uncultured Hyphomicrobium sp.
CCCTCACATCAGCCACAGCGTGGCGAGCCCCAGGAAGGAGAAGAACCCCACCACGTCGGTCACCGTCGTCACGAACACCGTCGAGGCGACCGCCGGGTCGAACCCCATCCGCTCGAGCCCCAGGGGAATGAATATGCCGGCGAGCGCCGCTGCCAGCAGGTTGACCACCATGGCGATGGCGATCACGGCGCCCAGCTGGTCGGTGCCGAACCAGTAATAGGCGAGCAGCGCCAGCAAGAGGGCGAACGCTAAGCCGTTGATCAGCCCCACGGCGGTCTCGCGCAAGACGACGCGCACGATGTTGGCCGGATTGAGCTCCTTCGTCGCCAGCGCGCGCACCGTGATGGTCATGGTCTGCGTGCCGGCGTTGCCGCCCATGGAGGCAACGATCGGCATCAGCACGGCGAGCGCCACCATGCTCTCGATGGAGGCGTCGAACAGCTTGATGACGGCCGATGCGAGGATCGCCGTCAGCAGGTTGACGAACAGCCAGGCAAAGCGCGGCGGCATGATCTGGCGCACGCTGTCGGTCACTTGCTCGTCGCCGACGCCGGCCAACAGCTTGGCGTCCTCGTCGGCCTCCTGCTCGATCACCTCCACCACGTCGTCGACGGTGACGACGCCGACGAGGCGCTCGTTTTTGTCGACGACGGGGGCCACCATCAGCCCGTAGCGCTCGAACTGGCGGGCGACCGCCTCCTGGTCGGCGGTGGCCAGCACCATGTGGCGGTCCGCCTCCATGATGCTGTCGATGGGAACCTCGCGCTTGGTGCGCAACAGGCGGGAGATGTCGACTGAGCCCAGAAGATGGAAGCCCGGATCGACGACGAAGATCTCCGAGAAGGTCTCGGGCAGGTCCGCCGTCTCGCGCGCGAAGTCGATGACCTGGCCGACCGTCCAGAACGGCGGCACCGCCACGAAGTCGGCCTGCATCAGGCGGCCGGCGGTCTCCTCCGGGTAGGTGAGATTGCGCTCCAGCGCGGCCCGGTCGCTCTGGGGAAGCTGGGCCAGGATTTCCGTCTGGTCGCTCTTGTCGAGCCCCTCGAGAATGTAGGCGGCATCGTCGCTGTCGAGCTCGGTGACGCCCTTGGCCAGCACCTCGTTGGGCAGCGCCTCCGAGATCTGGTCGCGCACCTTCTCGTCGACCTCGGTCAGCACCTCGAAGTCGAAATCGGAGCCCAGCGCCTGGATGAGGGCGACGCGCTCGTCGGGCCCCAACAGCTCGATCAGGTCGGCGAGGTCGGGCCCGTGCACGTCGGCGAGCAAGGCGCGCACTTTGGCCGTGTCGGCCGCCTCGAGCGCCTCGTCGACAGCGCGCACGAACTCGGACGTCAATGCGGTCCCGCGCTCGTGCGCGGCGACTTCCTCTTGAGCTTCGCTCATGAAAGAGCACACTCCTGGGGTGCATGCCGAAGCAAGGTTCGGACCGTCATGAAACCGGCAACACGTGTGTGATTAGCTCTCGCGCTTAGCATGTTCCGCGCGGCAAGACAGTCTGATGCGCGAATGCAACAGAATGGCAGCGAACCCACGCGCAAGGAACGTTGGCACAAGCGACCATCTACAGGAAATGTTAGTTGGTCGGACACTATCAAGAATGCGGCGCTGCGGGTCGACCGTCGTGCAGCGTTGGGTGTGGCCCCCAGCGGACGGAAGATGGCCAATGCGGCGAAATGAGGCGTTAGTTGTAGGGGTGGCGTGCCTGCTGCTGGCCAGCGGGCACTGGGCGCAGGCCCAGGCGGCCCCGCCGGTGGAGCCTTGCGCGACTCGCACCGACGTCCTGGGGCTATCGCGAGTCGTCGAGGTCGACAGCGCGGCGGGCCCGCAGTTCGGGCGCACGCCCCACGGCGAGTTCGATTTTCTGGCCGACGGCGAGGTCGTGCTCACCTTCGACGATGGCCCCTCGCGCCCCCACACCCGGGCCGTGCTGGCGGCGCTCGACGCCCACTGCACCAAGGCCACATTCTTCATGGTGGGGCGCATGGCGGCCGCCGATCCGGCCATGGTCCAGGAGGTCGCCCGGCGCGGGCACACCGTCGGCGCCCACACCTGGTCGCACGCCAAGCTGCAGACCATGCCCCTCGACAAGGCCAAGGACGAGATCGAGATGGGATTCAGCGCGGTTGCGCGCGCGCTGCAGGGCCCGGTCGCCCCGTTCTTCCGCTTTCCGTATCTGCGCACCAACGCCGAAACCATCGGCTACCTGAAGTCGCGCCATCTTGCGAGCTTCGGCATCGATGTCGATTCGCGCGATTTCAAAACCCACAACGGCGCCGCCGTAATGGCAACCGTCCTGTCGCAGCTCGCCGTGCGGCGCAAGGGGATCCTGCTTTTTCACGACATTCAGCCCTCCACTGCCGGCTCCATCAAAGAGATTCTCGACGCGCTGAAGGCGCGCGGGTTCAAGGTCGTGCATCTCGTGCCCAAGGCTCCGGCCACCACGCTCGCCCACTACGACGCGCTGGCCGAACGAGAGATCGCAAGCCGCAAGCTCGCCTCCGCGAAGGACCCGCTGGCATCGCG
>CAYUBZ010000365.1:0-2517 GCA_964443205.1 uncultured Hyphomicrobium sp.
ATGACTTTTGCGCAAATATCGCTGATTGCCGTGCTCGTCTGTGCGCTCGCGCTCTTCATCTGGGGGCGCTGGCGCTATGACGTCGTCGCCGTGCTCGCACTCGTGGCAACCCTTCTGCTCGGGCTCGTCGAGCCGAGAAAGGCTTTCACCGGCTTCAGCGATCCCGCCGTCGTCACCGTTGCGCTCGTCTTGATCTTGAGCGCCGCCATTCGCTCGTCCGGAATCCTGCAGCGGCTGATCCGGCATCTCGAGCCGATCCTGGAGCGGCCGAACCTGCAGGTGCTTGTGTTCGTGGCGCTGGTTACCTTGCTCTCCGCGTTCATGAACAACGTGGGCGCGCTCGCCGTGCTGATGCCCGTCGCCATCTACTCTGCCGAGAAGACGGGCCGCTCACCGGCGGCACTGCTGATGCCGCTGTCGTTCGGCTCGCTGCTGGGCGGCCTCATCACACTGATCGGCACGCCGCCCAATCTGCTCATCTCCTCGCTGCGTCAGGAGATCGTCGGCGAGCCCTTCTCCATGTTCGACTTCACGCCCGTCGGCGTCGGCGTTGCCCTCGCCGGGCTCGTCTACCTGACGTTCGCCTGGCGGCTGTTGCCGGCGGACCGGCAGGGTGCGCCCCCGCCCGAGAAGCGCTTCCATATCGAGGACTACGTGACGGAAGCGCGCATCAAGGCGGACTCGCCCCTGATCGGCAAGACGGTGCGCGATCTGGAGAAGCTGGTGGACGACGAGGTGACGGTGCTCTCGATCATCCGCGAGCACGAGCGCCGGCTGGCACCGGGCGGATGGACGAGGCTCGGCGAGGACGACGTGCTGATCCTCGAAGCGGACTCCACTATTCTGAAGAATGTTCTCGATCAGGGGAAGCTCGAGCTCGTCAGCAACGAGGGCATCGACCCGTCGCGAATCCATTCCGACCAGGTCGGCATCGTGGAAGCGGTCATCACGCCGGGCTCTCTCCTCGTCGGCCGCTCGCCGGCAGGCGTCCGGCTGCGCGACTACGGCGTCAATCTGCTGGCGCTGAGCCGGCAGGGGCGCCGCTCCACCGCCCGTCTCAGCCGCCAGCGCTTTCGCGAAGGTGACGTCGTCGTGCTGCAAGGCGACCTGGAGCAAATGCCGGTCACGCTGCGCGAGCTTGGTGCGCTGCCGCTCGCGGAGCGCAAGATCAATCTCGGCCAGCCGGCCAAAGTCGCGTTGCCGCTGGGTGTCATGGCCGGCGCTGTCGTTCTGACGACGGCTGGTGTGCTGCCCGTCGCCATTGCATTTCTCGCCGCCGTGGCGGTGTTGGCGGTTTTTCGTGTGATGCGGCTGACCGACATGTACGAGGCCGTCGACGGCTCGATCATCGTGCTCATGGCGGCGCTGATTCCGGTCGCTGGCGCGCTACAATCGACGGGTCTCACCGAGCTGATCGCAGCCTCTGTCGCCGCCGCTGGCGCTGCGCTGCCGCCGGTTGCGATGCTCTGCCTCGTGCTCGTTGCGACCATGTTGGTGACGACGGTGCTCAACAACGCAGCAACCGTTTTGCTGATGGGGCCCATCGCCGCCGACCTTGCCATCAAGCTGGGTCTCAGCGTCGATCCCTTCCTCATGGCGGTGGCGATCGGCGCGTCCTGCGCCTTGCTCACGCCCTTCGGGCACCAGTCGAACACGCTCGTGCTGGGGCCGGGCGGCTATCGCTTCGGCGACTACGCGCGCCTCGGCGTCCCGCTGTCACTCATCGTCGTCGCCGTGGCGGTTCCGCTCATCATGCTGGTCTGGCCGCTGTCGCCGGGGTGAGACCTAGCCGTGCCAGGCCGTCTCAACCCCCGTGAAGAAGGCGTGCGCCCCTGCCCGCAGATTGCCGATCGCGTAGCCGCCCTCCTGCACGATGAGGGTCGGCAGCCCGATGCGCCCGATGCGCATGCCGATGCGCTGCATGCCTTGCGCGGTGAGCGCGAAGGCGCCCGTGGGATCGCCGCGCATGATGTCAAAGCCGATGGAGAGAACGAGAAAGCGGGGCGCGAACACGCGCACGACGTTGAGCGCCTTCTCCAGAACGGTCATGTAGCGCTCGTTGTCCACCGGCGGCTCCAGCGGAAAGTTCTGGTTGAAGCCCAGCCCCAAGCCCTCGCCGCGCTCGTCGCTGTAGCCGGAGAAGTTCGGATATGCGTGGCTCGGGTGGCCGTGGATGGACACGGTCAGCACGTCGGCGCGCGCGTAGAAGATGTCCTGGGCGCCGTTGCCGTGGTGATAGTCGATGTCGAGGAGCGCGACCTTGCCCTGGCGCGACAGATAGTGGGCGGCTATCCCTGAGTTGTTGAAATAGCAAAAGCCCCCGTAGATGCGCCGCTCGGCATGATGGCCCGGCGGGCGGCACAGCGCATAGACGAAGCGCTCGCCCTTGAGGATCAGGCTGGCGGCGGTGAGCGCCACGTTGGCGGAGTCGCGCGCGGCGACGTAGCTGTTCTGCGTCAGCGGCGTGAACGTATCGGCGCAGAAATAGCCGGCGCGGTCCTCGAGCGCGCGCGGGAC
>CAYUBZ010000366.1:0-2498 GCA_964443205.1 uncultured Hyphomicrobium sp.
GGGCCTCGTCGCGCTGCTGCAGGAGTCGGGCTACACGCTCACCCCGATCGAGTAGGCAGGTAGCCACCAGCAACCGAACCTCCCCTCACCCGCCGCTCATGCTTGCGCATTGCGCGACGACCTCTCCCCCTGGCCCCCTGGGAGAGGTGGGACATTGCAAGCGGTACCTACTTCACCTCTCCCGGAGGGAGAGGTCGCGAGAGCTGCTTTCGCAGGTCGAGCGGGTGAGGGGTTGCCACTTCACATGTGGATCGCGCGCTTGTCGACGGCCATCGCCGCCTCCTTGACCGCCTCGGTGAGGGTGGGGTGCGCGTGGCAGGTGCGGCCTAAGTCCTCCGCCGAGCCGCCAAACTCCATGAGCACGGCGGCCTCCGCGATCATCTCGCTGGCGTTGGCCGCGATGATATGGACGCCTAGCACGCGGTCGGTTTGAGCGTCGGCGAGGATCTTCACAAAGCCATCGGTCTGCCGGTTCGCCTTGGCGCGGCCGTTGGCGGTGAAGGGAAACTTGCCGGACCTATACGCGATCCCGGCTTCCTTCAATTCCTCCTCCGACTTGCCGACGCTCGCCACTTCCGGGAACGTGTAGATGACGTTGGGGATCACGTCGTAGTTCACGTGGCCCGCTTGGCCGGCGAGGATCTCGGCGACCGCGACGCCTTCGTCCTCCGCCTTGTGCGCGAGCATCGGCCCCGCGATCACGTCGCCGATGGCGTAGACGCCCGCTACATTGGTCTGGAAGTGCTCGTCCACGATCACCCTGCCGCGGTTGTCGAGCGTCACGCCCGCTTCCGGGAGCCCCAAGCCTTCCGTGTAGGGAACGCGGCCGATGGCCACCAGCACCACGTCGGTCTCGACGGTCTCCGCCTTGCCGCCGGCGGCGGGTTCGATTGAGACCTTGCGCGCCGGGCCTGCCTTGCTGATCCCCGTCACCTTGTGGCCGAGCTTGAAGCTCAAGCCCTGCTTGGCCAGGATTTTCTGCGTCTGGCGAGCGGTCTCGCCGTCGAGCCCGGGCAGAATGCGGTCGAGGAACTCCACGACCAGGACCTCGGACCCGAGCCGCCGCCACACCGAGCCGAGCTCCAGCCCGATGACGCCGGCGCCGATGACCAGCAGCCGCTTGGGCACCTTCGACAACGACAGTGCACCGGTGGAGGAGACGACCGTCTTCTCGTCGATCTCGATGCCGGGGAGCCGCGCGACGTCGGAGCCGGTGGCGATGACGATGGCCTTGGTGCCGACCTCTTGCTTCTCCCCGTTGATGAACGTGACCTCGACCTTGCCGGGAGCGACGATGCGGCCGCTCCCGTGGAAGTGGTCCACCTTGTTCTTGCGCAAGAGAAAAGCAACGCCGTCGACGTTGCCCTTCACGCCCTCGTCCTTGAAGGCCAGCATCTTGGCGAGATCGAGCTTGGGTTTCACCTCGATGCCCATGGCGCCGAGCGCGTGATGCGCCTCATCGTAGAGCTCGCTGGCGTGCAGCAGCGCCTTCGAGGGGATGCAGCCCACGTTGAGGCAGGTCCCGCCGTGGGTCGCCCGCTTCTCGATGACGGCAACCTTCAGCCCGAGCTGGCTGGCGCGGATCGCGCACACGTAGCCGCCGGGCCCTGTTCCAATGACGACGAGATCATAGGAGCTCAAGACGGATCCCCTTTACCCTCTGAGCGGCAGCGGGGCGCCGAACGCCCACACGTAGCCATATGGGTCCTTCAGCCGGCCATAGCGCATGACCCAGAACGTATCCGTCGCCGGCATGGTGACCGTGGCGCCGGCCGCTTGCGCGCGGGCGATCGCACCGTCGACCTCGAGCGGCGTATTCAGGTTGATCTGGATGGCAATGCTGGCCTGGCCTTCGGAGGTGCGCGGAGCCACGTCTTTGATGTACTCGGGAAAATAGTCCGACAGCATGAACTTTCCGCCGAACGCCGCCAAGGTGGCATGCATGACCTGCTTCCCGTCCTCCGTCAGCTCCTGGTAGACGACCTCCGCCCCGAAGGCCTTTTTGTAGAACTCGATGGCCTCGAGGCCGTTCTTGACCGTCAAATAGACCTCGATCGCCGTTAAAATCGGACCTTCCGCCATCCCCTGAACTCCCAAGCCGTGTACGCGGCCCGTGAGCATGGCGGGCCTTAGAGCTCCAGAATAAACCGTTGTGGGTCCTCAAGACACTCCTTCACGCGCACAAGGAAGGCGACCGCCTCCTTGCCGTCGACGATGCGGTGGTCGTAGCTGAGCGCCAGGTACATCATGGGCCGCGCCACGACCTGGCCCTTGACCACCACCGGCCGCTCCTCGATGCGGTGCATGCCCAGAATCCCCGATTGCGGCGCGTTGAGGATGGGGGTGGACAGCAGCGAGCCGTACACGCCGCCGTTGGTGATGGTGAAGGTGCCCCCCTGCATATCCTCGATGCCGAGCTTGCCCTCGCGCGCGCGCTTGCCGAAGTCGGTGATGTGCGCCTCGATCTCGGCCAGGCTCATGCGGTCGGCCTCGCGTAC
>CAYUBZ010000367.1:0-2490 GCA_964443205.1 uncultured Hyphomicrobium sp.
CTGCACGAAGCCGTTCCTCGGCCTTGCGTGCTTCCTCCTCCCGCGCTTCCTTTCGCACCTGCTCGCGTATCTCGTCTTCTGCACGACGCCGTTCCTCGGCCTTGCGCGCTTCCTCCTCCTGCGCTTCCTCTCGCTCCTGCTCGCGTATCTCCTCTTTTGCCTCTTTTCTGCGGGTGGTCGTCTTGTGCGTCCTGACCTGCCTCGTGGAGGATGGCTCGGACTTCCTCGCAGCGCCGCGCCCCCGTTTACGGGACCGCTCCGGAGCCGCACCCTTGGTGTCGCTGTTGCACCAAAGGTCGATGTATTGGCCATAGGGTCCAGGCGTCGGATGGGGCGTGCATTTTGCAGCTGCCGGCTGCACCTGGCTCACCAGGCAGGCGACGGCCGCCACGATCAGGATGCAGAAATTATTTGCTCGGATCGGCATTTCACGTGCTTGGATCTTCGCCGCGGAAATTGTTTGCAAACTTGGGCGCATGCTAGCCGATGCAGCATCCTGGTACAACTACAGTGATCAATTTAAGGCTGCGCACCACCTCCCGACAAGTGCACGCAATGATATTCAACACGCAGCCCCAAGTCGCCGCGCGATAGCCCGCTTCACTGCGGGATGATGCCGCGCGTTGCGCCGGGTGTCGCGCCGCGGTCATCGGCGGGTTCCTCGCCACAGGTGCCGGACATGATTTGCAATCCGGAACAGCCCTTCGTGTACTGGCCAAGGGTTCCGTGATAGGGGCCGGAAATCTCATAGGTCGTGCCCGACTTCATCAGGCGGAGCACCTGGCCCTCTCCGACCTCGAGCGTGGCCTCGTCGGGGAGCTTCGTGCCGGCCTTCAATTCCGCTACGGTCGAATACATCACTTCCACCTCCGCACGCGCGGGACAGCTCAGCAAGACGGCTGACAGAGCAAACGCACCGAGGGAAAGCCTTACGGCGTTGGCTTGCAACATCTCAAGCCTCCTTTCTCGCAAATAGGCGTTGGGGGACGCGAATGGACCAACCGGAATAATGACCACCGCTAAGCCCCGCGAGCCATGCAAACAACACGGTCGTCGTCGGAATTATCAAGTGCCAGAGTGCAAAAAGCGCGATGCCGATCATCGCAAGAACGGCGATACCGATGGCATAGGCCGCAGCGCGATAGCGATAGATGCGCGCCCCCCATCCCAGGGCATAGCCAAGAAGGGCAACCGTGAACACAATGAGTGCCTCAACACCCGGAGGCATCGCCCTGATGGAACGCCCATCCCTCAGTTGCGCAAGGATTTGGGCTTGGATGGCCACGCCCGAAACGGGGGTCTTGTCGGCGACCGAGAGCGGTGTGAGGTGCCTGTCGCGATCCACAAACTCCGCGCCGACGAGCACGATCTTGTCTTTCAACGCGTCCCGCCAGCGAGACGGCAGCACTTTCTCCGTGTCACCCCTGCCAAAGCCGGGCTTATGCCGAGGCACCCGGAACGTCGCAAATGTGTCCGCGGCCGTCGGTGGCGGCAGAAGCCAATCAATGTAGTTCGACGCAGGCATCTGCCTTGGACCGTCGAGGTCGGCAAGCACCCGAGCGAAGCTCTCGCGCGATGGTGATGATGACGGCGGATCGGAGATGAAGCGCACGACCTGATCGCCGGTCGTCAGGTGCGCCGGCACGCGTGAAAAGAAGGCGTGCCCCGCGCGAACGCGCCCGTCTTTGCCAACGCCCAACTGGTCGAAGAAATCTTCTTGGTATTCAAGGCTGCGGCTTGTGCCGACACGGGCGCGTTGGTCGATAGCCGCGAGCACGACGGGGCGGGTCGAGGTGGCGATCGCTGCGACGAGGGCTTGGTCCTTCTGCGGTTCGGTCGGGCGCTCGAATACGAAATCGAGCCCGATTACCTTGGCGCCCGCTTCGTTGAGTGCCCGCACCAGCTCCGCGAGAAGACCGCGATCGACGACGTTGTAGGGATAGTCGGCGAGGCTCTCCTCGTTGATCAGCACGAGGGCAATATCTTCCCGCTGGGTCGTCGCCCGCGTCGAGAAGAAGTAGGTCCGCCAATCATAGGTCCATTTGTCCGGCGCATCGGGGAGAAGATTGTGCGACGTCATCGTGGTGAGCACGATCGTCACAAGAATCGCCCACGCGACGCCGAGGACGGTACGGACCCCGGCTCCGATACTTACTTCATTGTCCTGACGTTCAACCATTTCTCCCGGCCCATGCTGCCACATCTTTCGGGAAATTCCGAGGGCAGATCATGGCGAGAGAGAGATAAGAGCGCACGCGCGGCCCATGCGCCCGCAGCGGCAAGATCGCACGCTCGGGATAGGCATTTGTCACGGTGTCTGACCCTCCGGGTCAGACACCGAAACTCGCACCTCTAAAACCGCCAGTCGAGGTTGCCGCGGATGCCGTTGTCCTGGATGTCGCCAGCGTCGGACGCAGAACCGACTGAAAATCCCGTCCGTTCGTCGACCTGTATCGTCTCGTGCCACCAGTCGTGATCGCCGAGCACGGG
>CAYUBZ010000368.1:0-2488 GCA_964443205.1 uncultured Hyphomicrobium sp.
TGACGCAGATCGCGGACTGGCTGAAGAAGAAGCTGCATCCAAAACGCTACCGTGGCCCCCGCATCAACGAGATGGTGCACTGGAGCGTATTGAAACGACGCCAGTGCCCCTGCGTTCTCGTCGAAGGAGAGGACCTCAAGCCCTATGCGCCGCCTAATCTGGCGGCCGAGATCGGCAACGTTACGGAGCCGATCGGGCTCGAGCGGGAGCTTTTGGCCGAGGACCGGGACTGGGCCAACAAATGCCCGCTCAAAGACAAGCATGCCTGCGTGTGCCGGGAGCTTGTTAGGGGTGTTTCCACGGCCGCGTGAGCGAGGGCTAATGCACGATCACCGGCGTGCGCCACTGGGCGCCGGTCTGGCCGTTGAAGCCGCCGCGACCGGTTTTCAGGTTGGCTTGTCGATTGCCGTCAGCAGGCGCTCGATGTCGCCGTGCGGCACGGTGATCATGGCTTCGTCGCCGCGCCGCGCGAAGATCTTGAGCTGGTAGCCGGCCGGTGGCGCGCGCCGCAGCTCTCCTTCCGGAATTTCGACCGTGAATGTCTCGTGGTACAGGCAGTCGCCATGCTCGCAGGATCGATGCCGCGAGATCTTTTCAAAGGGCAGCGCCTCGGCGCGTACATCGCGGGCGCTCTCGTACTTCCTCATGTGGCGGCCCCAATAGGCGAAGTCGGCACTGATGAGCGTGGTGGTCGCGCCGGTCTTGCGGTCGACGCGGGCGACGAGCTCCGTGGCGAGCGTGTTCGGATAGGCGCGCACGATCTGCCGTCCCGCTGTGTACTCGCGGTAGGGGCGGAAATTGTCGTCGCGCAAGGCGATCTCCGGCGCAGCCGTTCCGGCAGCGCACGCGGCGAGGAGGGCGCTGGCCAGCAATGCAATCGACGCAGCGAAGCGCTGAACGCGGCCCCGCATGAACAACTCCCCCGGCAATATAGGGGGAAAGACTACCACAAGCGTCGGGGTTGAGACAGCCATCGCGGGAGCGCGCGGGGGAACCGGGATTGATTCCGGGCGCCGGTGTCCCAACCTAAGCACAACAGCATAAGAGTGGAGGCCGATGATGCATCGCGTGAGATTGGCAGCAGCTGGTTTGGGCGTGCTGATAGCCTTGGGCCCGGCGGGGGTTCGCGCCGACACGATTTGGGAGGTGGAGCATGCGCGCGCCAACGCCCGCGCTGGCGGCCCGACCAATGCGTACGATGCGGAGCTGCTGGATCGGTGGGGCTGCCTCAGCGGGTCGGACAGCGCATACTGCTGGCGCATCCGGCACGGGGCCAACAGCGGCCGCTATCATCGGGGACGGCGCCGCGCGTACCGGTGATCTGCCGGTTCGCAAAGCAATGTTAAGATTGCGAGGATAAGAGGACCTTCATGGCCGACCCTGAAGCCCTCGCCGAGCTCGATCGGCACATCGCAATTGTTCGCGATAACCTGCGCGAGCTCGTCGAGCAGGCGGCCGCCTATTCCGGCGCAGGGGATGAATCCCGTACCGCGGACCGCATCGCCGACCAGGAAGCCAAGCTCGCCGCCCTGCTGAAGGAGCGCGACGCTCTGGCCGGGTAGGAGGGTTAAGATGACCACTCGGCGCGCTGCCACGACCGGCCGCTTCGACATTCGCGCCGTTGCGTCGACGCTGCCCGATACGGCGGCGACACTGCTCGTCGACCGCTATCTGACGGACACCGACTCCGCCAGCGCGCGCGTGTTCCGCGTCTACAAGCCGACGCCGCCCCACTATCACGTCATGTGCGACGAGTATCTCTACGTCTTTTCGGGGCGCGGCACCTTCTGGATGGAGGATCCCGCCAGCAAGGCCGAATTCGGCCCCGGCGAGCTCTTGTTCTTCCGCCGCGGGACCGTGCACGCGCTGCCCGACATCCTGGAGGGGCCGCTCGTCTTTCTGTCGATCGATGCGCCGCGGCGCGATCCCAAGGACGTCATCTTCGTCAATCCGGCGGACGGCACGCCGGAGAGCTTCATTCAGGAGAGCGGCGGGTCGTACTGAGCACGGCCCCGGCGGGTGGCGCAAGCGTCCGGTAGGCGTGCGTAAACGCGAGCCAACTCACCGGTATCGACACGAGCAGACCAACCAAGAGCGCCATCGCCCCCAAAATATTAATGGCGAGGATGACGAGGGCGAGCAGGAACAGCCGCCACTTGTGGCCATAGGTTATGTGCCAGCTTTCCTTCAGCGCCTCGATCGGCCCCATGCCGCGCTCGATGACGAGGTAGCTGCAGAAGCCGAAGCCGAGGCCGGCGATGACGCCCGGCACGACGAACAGAAAGAGTCCGATGAGGATGATGATGAAGAGTAGGATTTCGGCGCCGAGGAAACGCCAGAACGGCTGCGGGTTCCACAGGGCGCCGATCTGAAGTCCGGCTATGTCGTCGTGCGCGCGCAACGCGAACGTCGTCGCGCCCAGCGTGGTGAATATGCTGAGCACGAAACTGACGAGCGACGCGATGGATTGCCCTGCGGTGAACGGCGG
>CAYUBZ010000369.1:0-2483 GCA_964443205.1 uncultured Hyphomicrobium sp.
CGGGGGCTGAGCGCGACCACGTTGCTGGCGAGCGCCGATTGCAGCGACAGCAGGAACACTTGCGGATTGAAGCCGCGGTTGGCGTTGAGGCGCACCGAGGCTGCGATGGCGATGGCGGGCGCCATCAGGGCGTGGCCGCGATCAAGCATCATGTCCTTCAAGCGGCGCGCGGAGAACACCTCGACCATGTGGCGGAAGCGGACGAACACCGCGAGCGCGCGCTGCGGCTGGCCTTGGAAGCGGCGTTGCAGCTCGGCCTGCACCGTGTCGAGGTCTCCATCGGCGAGGCCGCGCAGGAGCACCAAGCCGCGCTCCTCTGCGATCAGCGCCCGCATGGCGGCGGCGAGGTCGGCGGTCTCGACTGCCGGAACGTCGGTGAGATCCCAAGTCATGGCCATGGTCTTTAGTTCCCGTTTTCTGGTTTTAGGCGCCGATGCCGCCGAAGGCGGTCCAGGGCGAGCCGGTCATGAGGATGATGTCCTTGGGGCGGCGTGCGGCCACCACGAAGTCGACGTTGTGGCCGACGAGGCGGCCGTTGAGGTTTTTGACCTCGGTCTTGTCGAAGCGGAACTTGGAGCCGTCTTCCGCCTCGATGACGCCGAAGCCGACCTTGTCGCTGAACTTGGTGATGCGCCCGTACATGACTGTCTCCTTGCGCTTTCGGGCCGGTCCTGGCCGGCTGCTCGAGGGGACTTTCGCCCGAAAGACGGGGCCGCGCTGTTCCGCGCGGTACAGGATCGAAGGCCCCGAAACCCGCCCTCCGAGATGGCTCCCGTGGCGAATTGGGGTATAGGAGCGGGCTGGGGGCGCGGTTCGCGGGGGAGAGCGTGAACGGGGGCTGCCACCGACATTCAGACCGGGTTCAAGGCGGCGACCGCAGGGTTGCCATCAAGCTGCAATAGTTGGATCGTTTGGGCTCGAGGTCAGCGCATCGTCGGCAGTGGCAGGGATGGAAGCCCTGGGTTCGCCAGAAACAAGCGTGAGGTAAGAAAATGACGACCGTTCGGCTGCGTGCTGCGTTGTGGGCGGCGACTGTCCTTGGCGGCCTCGCACTGCTGCCCGGCGCAGCGAACGCCAATTGCGACTGGTACGTGAAGACCGCGCTCGAGCAGCAGCAGCGCAACGTGAAGCTGAAGTGCGGTTTCTCTGGCGCCGAGTGGTCGGTCGACAAGGACGCGCATGCCGCCTGGTGCGCGAGCGTCGGCCCCGACGTTTCCCGCACGGCCGCCAAGGCGCGCGAGGCGGCACTCGCGCAGTGCGCCGCCAAGTAGTCACCCAAGCGTGCCGGCGGACGTATCCCCGCTTTTTGCACACGTCGTGCGGCGATGAAACGCCACACCAGACTTGATCACACGCGCCAAGCGCCCGATGCTGCGCGAGCGAATTGAGACGGCGCTGCGCGAGGCCATGGCGAACCCCATTCTCATCGAAGTCACGCGCGGGCCCCTGGTCGAAAGCTGGCACCGCGGTGCCGTCGCCATCGCCTCGCCCTCTGGCGCGCTGGCGCTGCAGCTCGGCGACATCGAGCGGGCCGTCTATCCGCGCTCGGCCATCAAGGCGCTGCAGGCCCTGCCGCTGGTCGAGACGGGGACGGCCGACCGGTTCGGCTTCGGGCCCGCCGAGATCGCTCTCGCTTGCGGCTCGCATGCCGGCACCGAGCGGCACACCGCCCTCGCGGCGGCGATGCTGGCGCGCGCCGGGTTGACCCCCGACGCGCTCGGTTGCGGCGCGCATCCCCCGCTCGGGGCCGCGGCCGCCAAGGCGCTCATCGAGAAGGGGTGCGAGCCGACGCAACTGCACAACAACTGCTCGGGCAAGCACGCTGGCATGCTGGCGACAGCGGTCCACTTGGCCGAGCCGACTGAGGGCTACTGCGCACCCGGACATCCCGTGCAGCAACGCATCCATCGGGCGCTTGCCGAGATCTCGGGCGTTCCGCTCGGCCCCGACGTCGAGGGTCTCGACGGCTGCTCGGTGCCGAATTGGGCGATGCCGCTCTGCGTGCTCGCGCGCATGTTTGCGCGGATGGTGACGGGCGACGGGCTCGCGCCTGCGCGCCGCCAGGCGGTCGCGCGCATTCTCGAGGCGTGCTGGGAGAACCCCGAGCTCGTCGCCGGCAGGGGCCGCGCCGACACCGTCGTGATGCGCGCGCTTCCCCGGCAGGTCTTCATGAAGACCGGTGCCGAGGGCGTCTACTGCGGCGCCTTCCCCGAGCTCAAGCTCGGCTTTGCCCTCAAAATCGATGATGGGGCCAAGCGCGCGGCCGCCGGCGCGGCGATGGCGCTCGTCGAGCGGCTCTATCCGGCCGCGCGCGGCCTGATGCCCTACGGCCCGATCAAGACCTGGCGCGGCGTCGAGGTCGGCGCCATCCGCTCCTCACCCGGATTCGAGGCCGCGCTGGCCGGTCTCAAGGTCTGACAGCAAGACCCTAGACGGCGAGGTTGCCGGTGAGCGACAGGCGCTTGTCGCTCGAGTCGGCGTGC
>CAYUBZ010000370.1:0-2458 GCA_964443205.1 uncultured Hyphomicrobium sp.
CCTGACGCTGCGGGTGACCGCGCTCGGCGATCTCAAGGAGGACGCGCTTCCGCTACGGGTTAGCATCACCACGAGCAAGCCGGCACCTGGGCTCGCGGCCGGGGATCATGTGCGCCTCAGAGCCACGCTGATGCCGCCGTCGGGGCCGGCGCTGCCCGGCGGCTACGACTTCGCGCGCCGGGCCTGGTTCGATCGCCTTGGCGCGGTTGGCTACACATGGTCTGCGCCGGTCTCCGATCCGATCGCTGACGCACCACCATGGGGCTTGCGACTGTGGGCCCATGTCGAGCGCCTTCGCCGTACCATGGGCAAGCGCATCATGGCAGCGCTCCCCGGCGAGGTGGGCGCCATCGCCAACGCGCTGATCACGGGCGAGCGCGGCGGCATCTCCGAAAGTACGAACGCCGCCTTCCGTGACTCAGGGCTCGTGCACATCCTGTCCATCTCGGGCCTGCACTTGGCGATCATGGCGGGCTCGGTGTTCTTCCTGGTGCGCCTGCTGCTGGCCGCCGTTCCCGCTTTGGCACTGAGCTATCCCATCAAGAAGTGGGCCGCCGCTGCTGCCATGCTCGGCGCCGTCGGCTATTTGCTCATCTCCGGCTCGTCGTTCGCCACCGTGCGCTCCACCATCATGATCTCGATCATGTTCTTAGCCGTCATTCTCGACCGGCCGGCGCTCGCGCTGCGCAACGTGGTGCTCGCCGCGCTGGTGATCCTCATCCTGTTTCCCGAAAGCCTGTTCGACGTCGGCTTCCAGATGTCGTTCGCCGCCGTGGTGGCGCTCATCTCCGTCTACGAGACCTTTCGCCGGCGCGCCGGCTGGTCGCTGCTGCCGGAGGGACCCTACGCGCGGCTGTTCTTCTTCTTTGCGGGGATCGTGCTGTCGACGCTGGTTGCCAGCGCGGCGGTGGCGCCGTTCGCCGCCTATCACTTCCACAAGAGCCAGCAATACGCCGTGCTGGCCAATCTCATCGCGTTGCCCATCTGCAACCTGATCGTCATGCCGGCGGCGCTTGCGACGCTGCTCGCGATGCCGCTCGGGCTCGAAGCGGTGCCGCTGTGGGTGATGGGCGCCGGCATCGAGGGGATGCTGTGGACGGCGCAGCGCGTTGCCGGTCTGCCCGGCGCCGTGTTGCACATCCCGGCGATGCCGACGGCGGCGTTCCTGCTGATGGTCGCGGGGGGGTTGTGGCTGGCGCTGTGGCAGACGCGCTGGCGCCTGGCGGGCGCGGCGCTGATCGCCGGTGGGATCGCGCTGGCGCCGACGCTGCGCCTGCCCGATCTGCTGATCGGCCGCGACGGCGCGTTGGTTGCGTTGCGCGACGACGAGGGGCGGCTTGCGGCGGTGGGGGCGCGGCGCACCTCGTTTGAGCTAGAGCGCTGGCTCGAGCACGACGGCGACGCGCGCAACCCCCGCGAGGCGCGCAGGTCCGCAAGCGTTGCCTGCGATCGCGTCGGCTGCCGGGCGACGGTCAGGGGCCTGACGGTGGCGGTCGCGCAGCATCCCGCCGCCTTCTTCGACGACTGCCGGCGCGCTGCGATCGTGGTGGCGGGCATCGTCAGCCCGAAAAGCTGCACCGCACCCAAGGCCGTCGTCGACTTCTTCGCCGCGCGCCGCGAGGGCACGCACGCGATCTACATCGAGGACGATGGAAGCTTGCGCGTGGAGACGGTTGCGGGGATGCGGGGGCTGCGCCCGTGGTCGGCGCGCGCGCCCCGGAACAAGCCCCGACAGAGAGAGAAATAGGGAACTCTAGTACCGCCGCAACAGACCGACGAGGCGCCCCTGGATGTCCACCTGATCGGGCCCGAAGATGCGCGTCTTGAACTCGGGGTTGGCGGCTTCCAGCGCGATCGTCGTGCCCTTCTTGCGCAGACGCTTCAAGGTCGCCTCCTCCTGATCCACCAGCGCCACGATGATGTCGCCGTTCTCCGCCGTGTCGCAGCGGCGGACGACGACGATGTCACCGTCGAGGATTCCGGCCTCGATCATCGAATCGCCCTTCACCTCCAGCGCGAAGTGCTCGCCGTTGGTCAGAAGGTCGGGCGGGCAGGCGATGTCGTGGGTGTGGTTCTGGATGGCGCTGATGGGCGTGCCGGCGGCGATGCGCCCCATCACCGGAACGGAGACGGTGCGGGCGTCGATGACATGCGAGGGCGGGGGTTGGAGATCGCGGCTACGGCTGCCTTCGATGACGCTGGGCTGGAAGCCGGAGCGGCGGATGTTGCGCGATTCGCCGGCGTTCTCGGGCAGGCGGATCACCTCGATGGCGCGCGCGCGGTGGGGCAGGCGGCGGATGAAGCCGCGCTCGACAAGCGCGGTGATGAGGCGGTGGATACCCGACTTGGATTTCAGGTCGAGCGCATCCTTCATCTCGTCGAACGACGGCGGCACGCCCGAATCCTGCATGCGCGCATGGATGAAGAGCAGAAGCTCTTTTTGTTTCTCCGTCAGCAT
>CAYUBZ010000371.1:0-2451 GCA_964443205.1 uncultured Hyphomicrobium sp.
TTCAATGCCTCATAGTCGAGCTCAGACGTCATGTGCGTGAGGATGGCGCGCTTGGGCTTCAGCCGCGCGATCCATTCCAGCGCCTGCTTGACCGAGAAGTGGCTCGGGTGCGGCGTGACGCGAAGGGCGTCGACGATCCACACGTCGAGCCCCTGCAAGAGGGCCAAGGACGCCTCCGGCACGCCGCTGATATCGGGGGAGTAGGCGAGCGACCCGAAGCGGAACCCGAGCGAGCCGATCTCGCCATGATCCTGCGGAACGGGCACCGCCTCGATGATTCCCGTCGGCCCTTCGATCGCGATCGGCGCGGGCGGGCAAATCGCGTGCGTGTTGAGGATGGGCGCGTAGTTCGAGCCGGGGATCGCCGTGAAGCAATAGCGGAACCGCTCTTCCAGGCTCGCGCGTGTCGGCGCGTCGGCCCAAATGTCGACGCGCCGCTTCATGGCGTAGGCGATGTAGCGCAGGTCGTCGATGCCGTGGGTGTGGTCGGCGTGGTCGTGGGTGTAGAGCACGCCGTCGAGCGCAGCGGCGCGCACGCCCAACAGCTGCTCGCGCAAATCCGGCGAGGTGTCGACCAGCACCGTGGTGTGCCGCGCGGGCCCGAGCTTTTCCACGAGCAGGCCGCAGCGCCGGCGCCGGTTCTTGGGATTGGCGGGATCGCAGGCGCCCCACATTGCGCCAACGCGCGGCACGCCGCCGGAGGAGCCGCATCCGAGGATCGTGGCGCGAAGCGTCATGCAGCAGCGGTGCCCTCGCCGGCACCCTGGGCCGCCGAGCGCGGGACCTTCTTAAACAGCCGGAAGAAGTTCTCCGTCGTCGCCGCCGCCAGCGCGTCGGGTGAGACGTCCTTCACCTTGGCGAGCGCTGCCGCGGTGTGCACCACGTAGGCCGGCTCGTTGGTCCTGCCGCGATAGGGCTCGGGCGCCAGGTAGGGTGCATCCGTCTCGACCAGCAGCCGCTCGAGCGGCACGGACTTGGCGATCTCGCGCAAGGCGTCCGACTTCTTGAACGTCACGACGCCCGTGAACGAGACGTAATGGCCGAGGGCGAGTGCGCGGCGCGCCAGATCGGGGCCGCCCGTGTAGCAATGCAGGATCGCGGTGAACGGCCCTTTGGCGTGCTCGTCCTCCAGGATCCGCGCGGTGTCCTCGTCGGCATCGCGGGTATGGATCTCCAGCGGCAGGCCGGTTAAGCGCGCCGCCGCGATGTGGCGGCGGAAGCCTTCGGCCTGCGCCTCCGGCGTCGAGTGCTTGTAGTAGTAGTCGAGACCCGCCTCGCCGATGGCCACCACCTTCGGGTGGTCGCTGAGGCGCACGATCTCCTCGACGGGGATATCGAGCTCCTCGTGCGCGTTGTGGGGATGCGTGCCGACCGAGCAGTAGATGTTGGGATGCGCCTCCGCGATGGCCAGCAGCTCGGGCAGCTTGCGGATGCGGGTGGAGATGGTGACCATCACGCCGACGCCCGCCTCCCGTGCCCGCGCGAGGATGCCGGCGCGGTCCTCGGCGAGCTGCGGGAAGTCGAGGTGGCAGTGGTGATCGACGAGCTTCATGACCGGATTCATGGCTTGGCCTTGGCCGCTTTTGGGGCCGCTTTTGGGGCCGCTTTTTGCTTGCCTTTGGGCGTGGGCTCTGGCGCCGGCGCCGCTTCGCCGCCGCCGGTTTCGCCCTCGTAGCGCGGGAAGACGCCCGCGGGCTCCGGCAAGACAGTGCCGGGGGCGAGACGCCCCGCCAACCGCTCGAATGTGGGCGCTGTCCCGCCCTGCCCCAAGAGGTCGAGCAGCTTTTCTGCCGAGTGCGGCATGACCGCCGCGGCGAGAATCGCGATCTGGCGCACGACCTCGGCCGTCACATAGAGGATCGTCTCCATGCGCTTAAAGTCGGTCTTCTTCTTCGCCCACGGCTCCTCGCCCGCGAAGTAGCGGTTGGCGTCGGCGACGACGGCCCACACCGCGTCCAGATACTTGGTGACGGCCTGGCGGTCCATGGCCTCGCGCGCCTTGGCGTAGATGCCGTCCGCCGCCGCGAGGATCGCTTTGTCCGCGTCGGTGAAGGCGCCGGGCTCTGGAACCTTGCCGCCGCAGTTCTTGGCGATCATCGACAAGGAGCGCTGGGCGAGATTGCCCAGGTCGTTGGCGAGATCGGCGTTGATGCGGTTGGCGATCGCCTCGGGGCTGTAGTTGCCGTCCTGGCCGAAGTTCACCTCGCGCAGAAAGAAGTAGCGCACCGGGTCGAGCCCATAGGCATGCACCAGATCGAAGGGATCGATGACGTTGCCGATCGACTTCGACATCTTCTCACCTTTGCTCAGCACGAAACCGTGGCTGAACACGCGCTTTGGCAGCTCGATGCCGGCCGACATCAAAAACGCCGGCCAGTAGACCGCATGAAAGCGCAAGATGTCCTTGCCGATGACGTGCACGTCCGCCGGCCAGTAGTGCCACAGCTTGCT
>CAYUBZ010000372.1:0-2434 GCA_964443205.1 uncultured Hyphomicrobium sp.
AGCTCCTTCTCCTTGCCCTTGAGCTTGCCCGGCAGGTTGAGCACGATGAGGCTCGTCATGTTGGAGGTGACGTCGCAGCCCATCGCCTCGACGGCCTGCCTGAGCGCCTTCTCGTGATAGGCGTAGTCGGTCGCCTTGCGGCGGCGGCCATAGCCCAGAATGATGCGCAGCGCCTCGTGGAAGGCGGCGACCGCGTAGCACGAGTGCGTCTGGTGGTAGCCGGGCGTCGGAGAGTCCTTGCCGTCGATGATGCCCCAATGGCGGGCGTCGAGGATCGGGTGGTGGACATAGGTGCGGCAGCCGCGCTTCTTCACCATCTCGATCGCCTTGTCGGTGAAGCTGACCGGCGCATAGGTGAGCGGCAGCGACAGCACGCCCTTCTGCGGACACGACGCCCAGGCGACGACGCCGGGGTAGTCGTCGATGTTAAAGTCGGCGACGCCGAGGCTGGAGACGGCATCGCAGATGCCCATCACGCCGTGCTTCACGCAGGCATCGGAAAAGCCCTTCAGGTCGTTGATGCGGCCCGAGCCCGTCTCCCAATGGGCCATGAACGCCCACATCGGTTTGTGCTGGCTGAGCGCCTTGTCGACGGTCTCGCCCGTGACCGACTGGCCGTGGGGCGTCTCGACGACAGTCACGCTCGCAGCCTTGGGGTTGAGCGAATCGGCGGCGAGCTCCTCGGCGGTGGCGGCCTTCATGCGGATGGTGAGGGTGTCGATGCCGGAGAACGTGCCGTTGGGGAAGGCGACGACCTTGTCGCCCGGCAGGATCAGGGACAGCACGCAGTCGAGACCGCTAAAGCCCGTGCCGGCGACGCCGTAGGTGTAGACGTTCTTGGTGCCCCACAGCTCGCGCAGCATCTCCTTGGCCTCGAGCATGCCGCGCAGCACGTCCTTTTGCATGTGGTCGGCGACGCCCGTCTTGGCGAAGCGTTCCAGCACGCGCGGATCGGTGTTCCCCGGGCCCGGGCCGGCAGCCAGCGTCTCGGGGATTTCCAGGCTGGGATATATCGTCATGAGTTCTCCCTAAATCGCTGTTGCCCACCCTGTGAAAGGATGCCAGCGCCTTGGTTAGCATTGGTTCGGTCTCGACCGCCATCGGGTCAAGCCAGACCGCAACCTAGGGCAGACCCGAGGTTGGCTGCAAGATCGTTTGCCGCCGCGCCCGCGCCGGCACTTTTCCATGCGGCAATCGCAGCGCACAATGCTCAAGGTGGGCTCTGCTGCGGCACTCCGCCGCCAGGGGCGGCGGCGATCGCTCAAGACCGATCGGAGAGGCGATGGCGGTGGACGTGGGCTCGCTCAGCGTTGGCCGGTACGCAAGACCTATAACGAGCGCCGCGACAATGTTCTCGATCTCCATCCTTTTGCGGAAATCAGGATCGACGTGCCGCGCCAGGATCGCCGTCACGTGCCATGCCATGCAAAACAGTCAGCTCGCAAACCATAGATCGGGATAAGCTTCCCTGCTCGAAGAGATAAGTGCGCCTGATTTGACAGAGATAAGCGGCAAGCGCAGGGTCGAATCCTCCCGACAGGTCCCACATGAGAAGCCGCTGCCAGCGGCCGTGCCGGACCTGGGGGAAGGAGGAAATCATGAAAAAAATGAACAGGTGCGGGGTCTATGCCGGCCTCATGACGGCCGCAATAGCGTTCGCCGCCGTCGGTCCCGCGCACGCGCAGGAAATCGACCAAGGCGCAACGACCAAAACGATGGACGCGCCGGCGGCCTCGGTCTCGCAGGACCAGCTCAACGGTGCGGCCAAGGACGACAGCAACTTCCTGCATACCAACGGCAACTACGACCAGACCCGCTACTTCCCGGGCAAGCAGATCGACACCTCCAACGTCGGCAAGCTGCATCCGGCCTGGATCTTCCAGACGGAGGTGAAGGAGTCGATGGAGACGACGCCGATCGTGGTCAACGGCGTGATGTACGTGACGACGGCGTTCAACCACGTCTACGCGCTCAACGCCAAGACCGGCGAGCAGTACTGGCACTACAAGCACAAGATGGGTCCGGTCACGACCTATTGCTGCGGGCCCAACAACCGCGGCGTCGCCGTCTATGGCGACAAGGTCTACATGGCGACGCTCGATTCCAAGCTTGTCGCGCTCGACGCCAAAACGGGAAGTCTTCTGTGGGAGACCCAGATCGACGACCCTGAGAAGGGCTACAGCGAGACGATGGCGCCCACGGCCGTCGACGGCAAGATCCTCATCGGCACCAACGGCGGCGAGTACGGCATCCGCGGCTTCGTGCGCGCTTATGATGCGGAGACCGGCAAGCTCGTGTGGAACTTCAACACGATCCCGGAAGACTCCGCCGGCGTGTGGGCGACGCATGACGCCACCGGCAAGGACATGCACCGCGACATCGCGGCCGAGAAGGCGGCGCTCAAAAAGATGGGCGACCCCTACAAGACGCTCGG
>CAYUBZ010000373.1:0-2431 GCA_964443205.1 uncultured Hyphomicrobium sp.
GCCGCGAGCGCAGCATCGCGCGGGCGGCTGCGCGGCAGAGCATGAAGGTCGAGGTGAGATTGACGGCGATCACCTCGTCCCACTGATCGTCCTTCATCACCATGAACAGGTTGTCGCGCGTGAGGCCTGCGTTGTTCACCAGGATGTCGAGGCGCCCCAGCTTGGCGATCGCCTCGTCGATGAGCTTGGCGACGGCCGCGCGGTCGGCGAGGTCGCAGGGGAGCACGTGGACGCGCTCGCCGAGCTCCTTGGCAATCGCGTCGAGCTTGTCTGCCTGGCGCCCCGAGATGGCGACAGTGGCGCCGCCCTTATGCAGCGCACGCGCAATGGCGCCGCCGATGCCGCCGGTGGCGCCGGTCACGAGTGCCGTCTTGCCGGAGAGGTCGAACATGGCGTTCCTCTAATCGTTAAGCTGGCCGAGCGCAGCATCGATGTCGGCAGGCGTACCGATGCTGGCGGCGTTGAGACTTGGATCAATGCGCTTGGCGAGACCTGCCAGCACTTTGCCCGCGCCGATCTCGTAGACGTCGGTCACGCCGTTGGCGGTCATGTAGGTAACACACTCGCGCCAGCGCACGGTACCCGTCACCTGCTCCACGAGCCGCTTCTTGATCTCTTGCGGATCGCTGATCGCCTCGGCGATCACGTTGGCGACGACGGGGACGACGGGCGCATGCACCGTGACGTGCGCCAGCGCCTCGGCCATGGCCTCGGCGGCGGGTTGCATCAGCGCGCAGTGGAAGGGTGCCGAAACCGGCAACGGCACGGCGCGGCGCACGCCAAGCGGCTTGCCGATCTCGGGGACGCGGTCGAGCGCGGATTTGCTGCCCGAGAGCACGATCTGCGTCGGCTCGTTGTCGTTGGCAACCTGGCAAACGTCGCCTTGGGCCGCCGCCTCCGCGACCTTGCGCGCAACCTCGATGCCCACGCCCAGAAGCGCCGTCATCGCCCCCTGCCCCACGGGGACCGCGGCCTGCATGGCCTGGCCCCGCAGCTTTAGCAATCGTGCCGCATCGGCGAGCGAGAAGGCCCCTGCGGCCGCGAGTGCGGAGTATTCGCCCAGCGAATGGCCGGCAACGAACTTGACCTTGTCCTTGAGAGAGAAGCCCTTCTCGCGCTCCAGGACGCGCATGACGGCGATCGACACCGCCATCAGGGCCGGCTGCGCATTCTCGGTGAGCGTCAGCGTCTCCTTGGGTCCGTCCCACATGATCTTGGAGAGATCCTGGGAAAGCGCCGCGTCGACCTCCTCGAACACTTCCCGCGCTGCAGCATACGTCTCAGCCAGCTCGCGGCCCATGCCGACGTCCTGGCTGCCCTGTCCGGGGAACACAAATGCAATGGCCATGCGGGATCGGAGCGCCCATTTTGGAATTTGGGTGGCAAGAACACCGGCCACCTTCCGCTGTCAAGCCGGGGCGGGACTGCCGCAAACTGGTGCAGACCGGCGCCGACGTGCTATTTGCTCCGCAAGAAGAGAACCGCCGGGAGCCAAGGATGCGCGGTGCCGATCATGCAGCAGCCATGCTGATCGCGAGCCTGGGTCTGGGCCTGGGCCTCGCAGCGGGGGCCAGCGTCGCGCAGGCCTGCGAGGCACCCGTGACACTCTCTTTTGATGAGCCGGTCGAGCTCGAAGGCGTGCTGGTGTCGGGCAGCGAGCACCGGGAGCCGCAGGGCGAGCTCCGCTACGTCATTCTCGCGCTAGATCAGCAGATCTGCGTCGACGCGGCCAAGCGTGCCGGCGACGCCGCACGCCACGCCAGCGGCACCGCGGAAGCGGTCGACCGCATCCAGATCGCGGGCGCCGCCAGTGAGAAATGGCTTCCGATCGGCAAGCGCGTCCTGGTCAAGGGCACCCTGTTTGCGGCCCATACCATGCGGGACGTCGAGGAAGTGCTGATCGACGCCACCGCGGTGGAGGTCAGGTAGCGCCGCCCTGGCGGAGCCCCACTTGCCGCCCGCGAGAATTCGGCTATAAAGCGCCCCTTACCCGCTCCGGCTGGAGGCTGAACGGGAGGCCGCCACATGGCGGTTGGGCGACTTCTAGCCCATCTCCCGGTGTCTTCGCTCTCATGGGTGACCTGTTGGGCCTTTCCAGGTCCATAAGGGGCTTTGCGCCGGGGCGTGCGGACAACGAAGGAAAGGCCAATCGCATGCCGCTTTACGAGCATGTCTTCCTGGCGCGCCAGGACGTCTCGAACGCTCAAGTCGAGGCGCTGACCAAGGAATACTCCGACGTCATCGAGCAGGGCGGCGGCAAGATCGCCAAGGCGGAGTATTGGGGCGTCAAGTCGCTCGCCTACAAGATCAAGAAGAACCGCAAGGCGCACTTCTCGCTGCTCAACATCGACGCGCCCCACGAGGCGGTCGCCGAGATGGAGCGGCGCATGGGGCTCTCCACCGAGATCATCCGCTTTCTCACCATCAAGGT
>CAYUBZ010000374.1:0-2427 GCA_964443205.1 uncultured Hyphomicrobium sp.
ACGACAGCAAACACGGTGATACCAGCCGCCGACAGCACAAGCACGCCAATGAAAAAAAGGAGCCATTTGCGCCGCATTGCCGTTAATCCTCCTGATACCTACTGTAGCTTGTGATCACACTCTATAAGCACTATAGCGTTCGAACGCAATCTAATTTGACGAGGGGCGGTGCGACAAAGTGACCGGCAGGCCCTGAGGGGGGATCGCGCCGCATCACACTTGTTAGCTTGCATTCAAACGCTATATCCGGTATAGCGTTCATACATAAGCTAAGCAAAGGATGGCGAAGATGCGTGTAAGCCGGGCTCAAGCTGCGGAAAACCGCCAAAACGTGATCGATGTGGCAAGCCGCCTCTTTAGAGAACACGGCTTTGACGGCATCGGACTCAAGGATCTGATGGAAGGCGCCGGGATGACCCAGGGCGCTTTCTACAAACAATTCGCCTCGAAGCAGGACCTGGTCGCAGAGGCCTCGGCGCGGGCCTTGGAATGCGCCACGAACCGATGGTCGGACGCTGCCGCCGCGAACCCTGAGGACCCGCTCAGGGCGGTGATCGCGTTCTACCTAACCAAGGAACATCGAAAAGAAAAAATGGAGGGCTGCCCCATCGTGGCCCTCGGCGCCGATGCCGCAAGGCAAAGCGCTGACGTGAAAGCGTCGTTCGAATCCGGGATCAGGGAGCATCTCCGCGTCCTCTCCCGTCTGATTTCCGAAGCCGACAACGAAGAGACGCGCGAGAAGGCCATGGCTATCCTCTCGACGATGGTTGGGGCCCTCACGCTGTCGCGCGTGGTCAACGACCCGCGCCTCGCTCAATCCTTCCTGGATGCGGCGGCCGAAAGCGTTCGCAAAGCCGCACGCAATCCAGCAAAAGGAAAGAACTGATTTCCATGAACAGGACCAATCCTGGCGTCGCCCTGGTGACAGGGGCATCCTCCGGCATCGGGCACGCAACGGCCAAAGCCCTGCAGAACTCGGGCTTCCGCGTCTTTGGAACGAGCCGTCGCGCGGCTGCTAAAGGGTCCGATGGCATCACTATGCTGACCTGCGACGTGACGGACGACGCTTCTGTGGTGAAACTGGTCGAGGACGTACTAACCGAGGGCGGGCGCATCGACCTGCTTGTCAACAATGCTGGCATGGGTCTGCTTGGCGGCGCGGAGGAGTCCTCGACGGCCCAGGCCCAGGCGCTGTTCGACGTGAACGTCTTTGGCGTCATCCGCGTGACCAAGGCGGTGCTGCCGACGATGCGAAGCCAAGGGTCGGGCAGAATCGTGAATGTGAGCTCGGTGCAGGGGTTCATTCCGGCGCCGTATTTCGCGCTTTATTCGGCGACCAAACATGCCGTTGAGGGTTACTCGGAATCGCTCGACCATGAACTGCGCCCTTTCGGCATTCGCGTTTCGTTGGTCGAGCCCGCCTATACCCATACGTCATTCGAAGAAAGTCTCTCCAGGCCGGATCAGTTCCTCGATACCTACGATACTGCGCGCGCAGGCATGAATGTTGCCGTGGCGAAAGCGATGGAAAAAGGCGATACCCCGGAAGCTGTGGCGGAGACAGTCTTGAAAGCGGCAACTGCTGCTGTGCCGAAAAGACGCTACCCCGCTGGAAAACTGGCGCACCGGGTCAGTCTCCTGCGCCGTTTCGCCCCCGCAACCGCATTCGACAAGAGCCTGCGAAAGCAGCTCGGGCTGCCGGTCTGACGTGTCCCGTCCAGAGTTCGTAATTGCCCAGGCCCCCGCGCACAAGGTGCCACCTGGCGTTCTCGCCGGCCCAATCATACCGACGCTGCTTCGTCTTGCATTGCCGACGATCGTGGTTCTCGTTCTCCAGACGTTTGTCGGGGTGGCTGAGACCTATTTCATCAGCTTTCTTGGAACGGACGCGCTCGCCGGGGTCACCCTGGTCTTCCCGGTCCTCATGCTCATGCAGATGATGTCGAACGGCGGGATCGGCGGGGGCGTCGCCTCGGCCGTTGCTCGGGCCCTGGGAGCCAATTGCCACGCCGATGCCGACGCGCTGGTCTGGCACTCGATCGTCGTGGCTTGCGTATTCGGCATCGCCTTCACGACGGCGGCCTTTCTCGGCGGCCCGATGCTTTACCGGTCGATGGGCGGAATGGGAGCGACGCTGGCGGCGGCGCTCACCTATTCGGGCATCGTGTTCGCAGGCTCCATCCCGATCTGGATAACCGCCGTGCTGTCATCGGCACTTCGCGGCGCCGGAAACGTGATCGTGCCGGCCCTCGTAATCTTTCTCGGCGCCGTCATCTTGTTACCCCTGTCACCGGCCCTGATCTTCGGCTGGGGTCCATTTCCGCGGCTCGGGGTTGCCGGTGGCGGGGCCGCGGTGGTCATCTATTACGTGCTCGCCGCACTTATGCTTGCGCTTTATCTGCGCTCGCCCCGCAACCTCCTCAAGCT
>CAYUBZ010000375.1:0-2415 GCA_964443205.1 uncultured Hyphomicrobium sp.
TCCAGGAGCTGGTGCCGGCGCGCGTGCGCGGCTGGACCGACCTCGTCATCAACGGAAGCTTCTGGGTCGGCGCGGCAATGGGCGCCGCGGCGACCATCGTGCTGCTAAATCCGGAAGTCTTGGGCAACGATCTGGGCTGGCGTGCCGCATTTCTGATCGGCGCCGCCTTGAGCGTCGTGATCTTCTTCATGCGGCTGTGGATCCCCGAAAGCCCGCGCTGGCTCGTGATCCATGGGCGCGCAGCCGAGGCCGAGGCGATCGTCGCCGGCATCGAGGACAAGTTTCGCGGGCGCGGCCACGCCCTCGAGGCCGGACCGTTTCCCAAGATCCGTCTGCACGCGCGTTCGCACACGCCGTTGTGGGAGGTCGCCGCCACGCTGTTCCGCACCCAGCGTCAGCGCACGTTCGTCGGCCTGAGCCTGATGATGGCGCAGGCCTTTTTCTACAACGCCATCTTCTTCACCTACGCGCTGGTGCTCACCGATTTCTATGACATCCCGGCGGCGCACGTGGGGTGGTACATCCTGCCCTTCGCGGCGGGGAATTTTCTGGGCCCCGTGTTTCTGGGGCGGCTGTTCGACACCGTCGGCCGCCGCCCGATGCTGGCGATCACCTATGCGCTGTCGGGCGTCCTGCTGGCGGTAACCGGCTATCTCTTCGCTGAAGACTATTTGACGGCCCAGGGGCTCACGGCCGCATGGATGATTATCTTCTTCTTTGCCTCCGCCGCGGCGAGCGCCGCCTACCTGACGGTCGCCGAGACGTTTCCCTTGGAGATCCGCGCGCTGGCCATCGCCTTTTTCTACGCCGTCGGCACCGGCACCGGCGGCATCGTGGGCCCTTGGCTGTTCGGCGCGCTGATCGAGTCGGGCTCGCGCGCCCACGTGTTCGCGGGCTATCTCATCGGTGCCGTGTTGATGATCGCGGCAGCAGGCATCGCGGCCCGCTGGGCGGTCGCCGCCGAGCGCAAGCCGCTTGAGCATGTCGCCAAGCCGCTCGCCTCGGCGCATTGACCGGGACGAGGCTTCCTAGGCGTCAGCGGTCGGCGGATGCAGGCGCGGTGACGCCGACGTCGTGCAGGCCGATACCAGCGGGGCCCTTCACGAACGGGCGCACCGTCGGCATGGGCGCCGGCTTCGCCGCCGCCTCGGCGGCCACAACCCCCATGTCAAAAGGGACGGGTTCGCCATTACCGCAGGTGCGTTCCGCCTGCGTGTTGAGGATGCCGAGCCCCGTGCGGTCGCGCATGTCGGGCTTGCGTCCGTAGCGGGTGCGCCAGTCGGCGACGATGCCGGTGGCCTGCTTGCGGATGCCCTGCGCCGCGCCGCAGTAGATGTTCTGATAGATGTCCTCGATCCACACCCGCTCGTACGGCGGCGCGTTGGCCACGGCGACGGAGATGAGCGCGAGCGCGGTCACAGGATCGGCCTTCATGTATTTGCCGCGCCACAACAGGTCGGCGAGGAAAGCCTGCGCGCCGGCGTGGCCCTTCTGGCTCAGCACCGACAGCCAGTGCTTGGCGTAGGGCACGTCGCTCTCGATGCCCTCGCCGCGCAGGTAGAGCTTGGCCAGCTCGAACTGGGCGTCCTCGTCGCGGAAGAACTGCGCGGCTTCGCGCAGGTACTCCGCGGCGATGCGGGCGTTGGGCTTCAAGCCGACCTCGGGCAACCCTGTCATCAGGTAGCCGGCGATGCGCGTCATGGCCTTGGCGACGGTAGGCGCGCGCTGATCGTCGTCGGGATCGACGTCGGTGTGCTCCTTGGCGATCTTCAGATAAAGCTCATAGGCCTTGGCGTGATCGGTAAAGGGGCCGTTGTTGTCGGAATAGATCTGCGCCAGATAGTAGGGCGCCAGGAACAGATGGGCGTCCGCCGCATTCTTGAGCGCAGGAACGGCGATCTCGTAGTAGCCGCCGTTGTAAGCGCCGATGCCCTGCTCGAGCGCGTCCTGGGGCGAGCGGTACTCCGTCGCCGCGGCACCTGCTCCGATTGCGCCGATACACAGCGACGCGACCGCAACCAACGCACTGACCGTTTGATTATATATCTGCATAACAGACCACTTCTGCTTTGGCGCCGGCATGGGTGACCGCGCCGGTGCGCGCGGGCCCCACCTGATCGGCAAATTTGCGCAACGCGCCGCTCTGGTAAGGATTGGGCGGTGCTTTCCAACGTTTGGCGCGGGCCGCTAGCTCGGCCGCGTCCACTTCCACATCGAGAGTGCCTTTGTCCGCATCGATGGCGATGATGTCGCCGTCCTCGAGCAGGCCGATGGGACCGCCGACGGCGGCCTCCGGCCCGACGTGCCCGATGCAAAATCCACGCGTGCCGCCCGAGAAGCGGCCATCGGTGATGAGCGCGACCTTGCCGCCGGCGCCCTGACCGTAGAGCGCGGCGGTGGTCGACAGCATCTCGC
>CAYUBZ010000376.1:0-2392 GCA_964443205.1 uncultured Hyphomicrobium sp.
GCGGCATACATCGCCGACGGCCCGCCGCCCATGTAGATGGCCATGCCCAGCGTCTCCAGCACCTCGTCGCTGGACGCGCCCTGATCGACCGCCGCCTTGGCGTGAAACGCGATACAGTCGTCGCAGCGCACGGCGACGCTGATCGCCAGCGCGATCAGCTCCTTGGTCTTGGTGTCGAGCGCGTTCTTTTGCAGCGCGGCCTGGGCGAGCCCGGCGAAAGCTTTCATGACGTCGGGCGCGCCTGAGCGCATCTCGCGCAGGCCCGAGCGCAAATTCTTGATCATGCCGATCCAATCGGCTGCCATGGTTTGGTCTCCGTCAGCTGGGGGTGAGCGAGCCGGCCGGCTCAGAACGCCGTTCCGGGGCGCACGCCGAGCCGCTTGAAGATCATTGCCGCCGGGCAGAACCCGGTGAACGCCGACTGCAGCATGTTCGCGCCCACGAAGGCGGTGAAGAGCAGCCAGTAGGGACTCATGATCTGGCTCAAGGCCAGGCTCACGAGGATCATGCAGCCTGCAAATGCCAATACGGCGCGGTCAACGGTCATGGGGATTTCCTCCTGGTTCGAATTTTTGCCGGAGCGCAGAAGAGTTCATGCAGGACGTCGATGAGGCGGGCCACACGGGCATCGCTGAGCGAGTAGTAGATGGTCTGGGCCTCGCGCCGGGTGTTGACGAAGCCGCCCTCGCGCAGCTTGGCCAGATGCTGGGAGAGCGCCGACTGCGCGAGCGGCACCACCGCCTCCAAGGCCGTGACCGAGCGCTCGCCGTCCCTCAGCTCGCACAGGATCATCAGGCGGTGGCTGTTGGCCAGCGCCTTGAGCAGGTCCTCGGCCTCGGCGCTGCTTGCTGCGAGCTCTTGCATATTCATGATTGCTAATTTAGATGATACTAATATATTGTCAAGCGCCTCGCACTCCCGCCGGGGCCAAAGCAGCAAGGAGGCCGCGAAATGGCCGCATATCGTGCACTGCGCCCCGTCATGATGCTGGCGCTGTCCTTCGGGGCAAGCATGGGCCTCGGCTGGGCGGCGGTGGGCGCCGAGACGGCCGCAGGCCCCGCCTTCGAGGTAAAGCCCCAAGAGATCGATGATCTCAAGTCCGTCTACGCCACCGTGCGCAGCCGCGACCTGATCCAGGCCCGCGTGCGCACGCCCGGCACCATCGACCAGCTCAAGATCGACGAGGGGGATTACGTGAAGCAGGGCGAGGTGCTGGCGCTCGTGACCGATCCAAAGCTCGGATTGAGGATCAAGGCGCTCGATGCGCGCATCGTCGCCGACGAATCGCGCCTGGAGACGGCCAAGACCGAGCTGGAACGGGCGCGCACCCTGCAGGAGCGCGGCTTTGCCTCGCAATCGCGCCTCGATCAGGCGCAGACCGCCTACGACGTGGCGGCAAATGAGCTCAAATCGGCACGCGCGGACCGCTCCGTGATCGAGACCGAGAGCCAGGAGGGCGAGGTGCTGGCGCCGACCTCCGGCCGTGTGCTGAAAGTGCCGGTCACGATCGGCAGCGTCGTGCTCGCGGGCGAGACCATCGCCACGATCGCTGCGAACGAGTACCTGTTGCGCCTGGAGCTGCCCGAGCGCCACGCCCGCTTCATGAAGGTCGGCGACAAGATCCGCCTCGGGGCGCGCGGCCTCGGCGCCGACGAGGGCCCGCTTGCCGAGGGGCGCATCAGCCAAGTCTATCCCGAGCTGCAGGATGGCCGTGTCGTGGCCGACGCCGAGGTCCCCGATCTTGGCTCCTACTTTGTCGGCGAGCGGGTGCTCGTGTGGATCTCGGCCGGCAAGCGCCAGACGTTCGTGGTGCCGCGCGCCTACATCTTCAAACGCTTCGGCCTCGACTACGTGCGCCTCAAAAAGGACGACGGCAGCTTAGCCGACGTGGTCGTGCAGACCGGCCGTGACGTGAAGGATGCCGGCGGCAAGGACAAGGTCGAGATCCTGGCCGGCGTCGCGGCCGGCGACGAGCTGGTGCAGCCATGACGGGCGCCACCCGCCTCGGCATCTCGGGCCTTCTGACGCGCTACTTCATCCAGTCGCCGCTGACCCCGCTCATCCTGCTGGCGGGCCTGGCGCTCGGGCTGGTCGCGCTCATGGCGCTTCCGCGCGAGGAGGAGCCGCAGATCTCCGTGCCCATGGTCGACATCTTCGTCACCGCCGATGGCCTGAAGGCAGAGGACGCGGTCAAGCTCGTCACCGAGCCGTTGGAGACCATCGTCAAAGGCATCAACGGCGTCGAGCACGTCTACTCCAATACCGAGGACGACCGCGTGGTCGTCACCGCACGCTTCTTTGTCGGTACGCCGCAGGACGACGCCATCCTGCGCGTGCACGAGAAGGTGCGCGCCAACTACGACCGCATCCCGCTCGGCATCCCCGAGCCGCT
>CAYUBZ010000377.1:0-2389 GCA_964443205.1 uncultured Hyphomicrobium sp.
CGAGATCCCCGGCCAGCCCGGCGCCTCCATCGGCGCCATCAACATCGGCGACATGTTGGGCAAGGCTTTCGGCCAGCGCACCAAGCCGCGCCGGATCACGGTCGCCGACAGCCACGACGTGCTGATTGCAGAGGAGAGCGACAAGCTGATCGACACCGATCAGATCGTCGGCGAAGCCATCGATGCCGTGCAGAACAACGGCATCGTGTTCCTGGACGAGATCGACAAGATTTGCTCGCGCACGGACGGCGCCCGCATCGGCGGCGACGTCTCGCGGGAGGGCGTGCAGCGCGACCTTCTCCCGCTCATCGAAGGCACCACCATCTCGACCAAATACGGGCCCGTGAAGACCGACCACGTGCTGTTCATCGCGTCGGGCGCCTTTCATGTGGCGAAGCCCTCCGACCTCCTGCCCGAGCTGCAGGGACGTCTGCCGATCCGCGTCGAGCTGCAGGCACTGACGCGCGAAGATATGCGGCGCATCCTGACGGAGCCCGAGGCGAGCCTCATCAAGCAGTACGTGGCGCTGATGGCGACCGAGGCCCTTGCCCTGACCTTCACCGACGATGCCATCGATGCGCTCGCCGACGCCGCCGTGCTGGTCAACTCCACGGTGGAGAACATCGGCGCACGACGGTTGCAGACTGTGATGGAGCGCGTGCTGGATGAAATCTCGTTCGAGGCATCCGACCGCGGTGGGCAGTCCGTGACCATCGATGCCGCCTACGTGAATGCGCGCATCGGCGACCTCGCCAAGAATGCCGACCTGTCGAAGTTCATTCTTTGAGGCGGATGGGCCCGGCGCCTGCAAATTCGCGCCTGATGCATACCAGCTAATTTAACCGACTCCGGGTCAAATGGTTTTCCCCGCAACGAAGGCCGGACCGCGGCATGCCCCACGACACGCCCCTCATCACCACCATCGTCGCCGGCCTGTGTCTCGCCTTCGTGCTCGGTGCCGTGGCGCAGCGCATCCGCGTCTCGCCGCTCGTCGGCTATCTGCTGGCGGGTGTCGCGCTCGGGCCCTACACGCCGGGCTTCGTCGCGGACCAGGCGCTCGCCACAGAGCTGGCCGAGATCGGCGTCATCCTGCTCATGTTCGGCGTGGGGCTGCATTTCTCCCTCAAGGACCTGTGGTCCGTGCGCGCGATCGCCATTCCAGGTGCGGTGGCGCAGATCGGCGTCGCGACGCTGTTCGGAGCTGCCTTTGGTGTGCTGCTCGGCTGGCCGTTGGGCGCCGGCATCGTATTCGGCCTGGCGTTGTCGGTCGCCAGCACGGTCGTGCTCCTGCGGGCGCTGCAGGAGCGCCACCTCATCAACACGGATCGCGGACGCATCGCCATCGGCTGGCTCGTCGTCGAAGACATCGTGATGATCTTCACACTGGTGCTTCTGCCGGCGCTGGCCCCGCTGCTCGGCGGCGACACGGCAGCACAGGACTTCGGATTGGTTGAACTCCTGACCACGGTATTGCTTACCGTGGTCAAGATCGCAGCTTTCATTGCCCTGATGCTGATCGTCGGGCGCCGGCTCGTTCCGTGGGTTCTGCACGGGGTCGCCCACACCGGCTCGCGCGAGCTGTTTCGGCTGGCGGTTCTCGCTATTGCGCTCGGTTTTGCCTATGGGGCCGCGCAACTGTTCGACGTGTCATTCGCTTTGGGTGCGTTCTTTGCTGGCATGATTCTGAGCGAGTCGGAGCTGAGCCAACGAGCCGCATCCGAGACGCTGCCGCTGCGGGATGCGTTCGCCGTCCTTTTCTTCATCTCCGTCGGCATGTTGTTCGACCCCTCCATACTTGTTCGCGAGCCGCTTTCCGTTCTTGCCGCCGTCGCCATCATCATCGTCGTCAAGTCGCTAGCGGCCCTTGCCATCGTCCTCCTCTTTCGTCACCCGCTGGGAACGGCTCTGACGATCGCGGCGAGCCTGGCGCAGATCGGCGAGTTCTCCTTCATTCTGGTCGGCCTGGGCGTTGCGCTCGGGCCGTTGCCGGAGCTGGGTCGCGAGCTGGTTCTGGCCGGCGCCATCGTTTCCATTCTTGTTAATCCGCTGCTGTTCCTGGCGCTCGACCGGTTGCGACCGTGGCTCGATGCGCGTGACGGCGCGAAGGGTATTGAGCCCGCCGGCAAGACTGAGCCGGTCCCCGTCGAGCCCACGATGCAACAGGGCCACACGGTGCTCATCGGCTATGGCCGCGTCGGCCACTGGGTCGGAGAGGCGCTGGAGAAGATTGGCGTACCGCTGCTCGTCATCGACGAGAAGGACGACGTCGTGGAGAAGCTCAAGGCGCGCAAGCTCGAGGCCCTCGCCGGCAATGGGGTCGCGACATTGCAGGCGGCCAACCTCGCGCACGCAAAGGCGCTGCTGGTCGCCATTCCCGATGGCTTCGAGG
>CAYUBZ010000378.1:0-2371 GCA_964443205.1 uncultured Hyphomicrobium sp.
GACAAGTTACGCTGCCTCTCTCGGAGCTCTCCAACAGACTGGATGTGAGCCTCTTTGCGTCCGACGGCCTTGCCGTTCCGATCCCCGATAAGCCGACGCCCTCACCGTTCGCGACCGGGCTCGATCGCACGCTGGTTCTTGGTGGCGGCGGCACCTATTAT
Source organism: uncultured Hyphomicrobium sp. (assembly GCA_964443205.1). GTDB lineage: Bacteria > Pseudomonadota > Alphaproteobacteria > Rhizobiales > Hyphomicrobiaceae > Hyphomicrobium_A. The sequence continues at coordinate 162 of CAYUBZ010000378.1, forward strand.
CTCGCGTGGTATTGCGGTTTCTTCCACGGCCTGTTCGAGGAAGGCATCGACGCTCCGACCTTGGCCCAGATGATCGTCGGAACTTCGGCGGGCTCGTATGCCGGCTCGTCGATGGCGAGCGGCCACTTCCAGCGCATGCGCACCGAGTTCGACTTCTTCGGGCATTTTCCGAGCCTCTTTGCGAAGCTTGCGCCGGTGGGCGACCCCAATGTCAGCCAAGAGCGGGCACAGAAGATCAATGCCGCCGCCAAGGACGGCTCGCTCGCCACCAGGCAGATCATCGGGCATGCAGCGCTCGCTGCCGACAACCGCTTGAACGGACCGGGGGTCGAGCGGCTGGCAGCGTTCCTGACCGGCGACAGCAAAACAAGCTGGCCGGCGCCGAAGATGCACACGACTGCCATAGATTGTTATTCCGGCGATCGCATCGTCGTCTCGCAGGACACGGCGCGCAAAAACAACATCCCGCTTGCGCACGGCACCGGGGCAAGCTGCTCCCTGCCGGGAATTATCGGGCCGACGCTACTCGGTCAGCGCTACTGCATGGACGGCGGCATGTGCTCCAATCCGGCGCACGTCGACCTCGTCGCCGGCTCCAAGCGTGCGTTGATCGTCACGCTGAATGACGGCCTGAAGCCGCCGTTCCTCACCGGGATCCCGCATCCGATCGGCGCCAACATCCGCCAGATCGAGGCGACCGGCACCAAGACGCTTTGGATCAAGGCCGATCCTCCCGATGTCAATCTGATGAATCCGAAAGAGATCGGTCCTGCGCTGCACGCCGGATACGACCGCGCAAGTGAGGAAGCCGACGCGATCAAGGCCTTCTGGTCTTAAGCGCAAGCATCGCCCACGAGCGGCCTTTCAAACCATCATAAAAGAGCGGGAACACGTCTACCGATAAAGGTCGGCCCGCGTCGGCGGCAGCGCCGGCGGGCGCTTGGCCGACTTCGACGCCAGCGTCTGGAAGATGCGCAGCGTGCCGCGCGAGAAGGCGAGCGAGACGCCGGCGAGATACGCCACCCAGATGCGGTACTTCTCCTCGCCCACATACTCGATCGCACGGTCCCGCTCCGCCGTGAGGCGCTCGCACCACAGCTTGCACGTGCGCGCATAGTGCAGCCGCCAGGCCTCCACGTCTTGGACCTCGAAGCCGGCCCGCTCCATGGCCACGATGGAATGGCCGATGTCGTCGAGCTCGCCGCCGGGAAAGATGTACTTGGCAATCGCGCGCTGCTCAGGCCGCATGCGCCGCTTCATCCACCCCTGCTTGGGCGCGCGCCGCGAGATCGCGTGGTTGAGGAACAGCCCATCCGCCGCCAGCAGGGCCTGCATCTTGCGCATGTAGGTCGGGATGTTCTTCAGACCGATGTGCTCGTACATGCCGATGGAGGCGATCTTGTCGAACGCCCCGCTCATCGCAGAATAGTCCTTGAGCTCGATGGTCACGCGCTTCTCGAGCCCCAGCTCTTTCACCTTCGCGCGTGCATAGACGAGCTGGTTCTCCGACAGCGTGATGCCGTGCGCCGTGACGCCGTACGTTTTCGCCGCGTGACAGACGAGGCCGCCCCACCCGCAGCCGATGTCGAGAAACCGATCGCCGGGCTTCAAGCGCAGCTTGCGGCAGATCATCTCCAGCTTGTCGGCCTGCGCGCTCGCGATGTCGTTGGCCCAGTCGGTGAAATAGGCGCAGGAGTAGACCATCTCGGGATCGAGGAAGAGCGCGTAGAAATCGTCGGAGAGGTCGTAGTGGAACTGGATGAAGGCCTTGTTGTCGGCGACTTTGCGCTTCTTGCCGGTGATCTCGCCGGCAAAACCCTGATCGTCCTGGGCCGCGTCGGCGCGCGCAAAAAGGAACGGCCGCAGCTTGGCGGCGAGACCCAAGGCCTCGCGACCTTTCAGCTTCACCGAGCGCTCCGCCCGGTTGAGCTGAGTGCCCAGGTCGATCAGCGTCCCGCCGGAGAAATCGATGCCCTTCTCCACGTAGTGGCGGATGAAATTGTCGAGCGTCGGCCGGCGCAGAAGCGAGCCGATGACGCCGGGGCCGGCGATCGATAGCTCGAATGGACCGGTGACGTGGGAGCCCAGCGGCGTCAGCGAGCCATCCCACAGCCTGAGCGAGGCATCGAGGTCGAGCCGCTGGCCAAGCTCGGCAGCCAACCCCCGCGCCGCCTCGAGCTGCCGCTTTGCCTTGTCTGCACCCATCCCGC
>CAYUBZ010000379.1:0-2352 GCA_964443205.1 uncultured Hyphomicrobium sp.
AATGCCACCAAGGCCAACGATACCGGCTCGCCGGAGGTGCAGATCGCGATCCTCACGGAGCGGATCAACTATCTGACCGAGCACTTCAAGACGCACAAGAAAGACAACCACTCGCGCCGCGGACTTCTCAAGATGGTCAGCCTGCGCCGCCAGCTCCTCGACTACGTCAAACGCAAGAACGAGAAGCGGTACCAGGGCATCATCGAGAAGCTCGGCATCCGCCGCTGACGGCAGGCGCGTGGAAGGCCCGTGCCGTCGCGTGTCACGGCCATCCGCCCGCATCCTTTGGAGGCACAAAGCCTCGCGCCTTGGCTATTGAGCCGCAGGCAGGCGCAATCGGCAATCCGGTCGGCTGCGCATCGCTACGAGACGAGAGAAAGAAAGAACGAACATGTTCGACATCCATCGTGTGGAAATTGAATGGGGCGGGCGCAAGCTGACGCTCGAAACGGGCCGCATGGCGCGCCAAGCCGACGCCGCCGTCTATGCCCAATACGGCGAGACGAGCGTGCTCGCCACCGTGGTGGCGGCGAAGTCGCCCAAGGCCGGCATCGATTTTTTCCCCCTCACCGTCAACTACCAGGAGAAGACCTACGCGGCCGGCAAGATCCCGGGCGGCTTCTTCAAGCGCGAGGGGCGCCCGACCGAGAAGGAGACGCTGACCTGCCGTCTCATCGACCGGCCCATCCGCCCGCTGTTCGTGCAAGGCTTCAAGAACGAGACGCAAGTCATCATCAACGTGCTCTCCCACGACATGGAGAACGATCCCGACATCCTGGCGCTGATCGCCTCCTCGGCGGCGCTGACGCTGTCGGGCGTCCCCTTCTTAGGACCGATCGCGGCGGCCCGCGTCGGCCTCATCGGCGGTGAGCTGGTCCTCAATCCGATGCTCGACGAGATGGCCGAAAGCGCCCTCGACCTGGTCATCGCCGGTACCCAGGACGCGGTGATGATGGTCGAATCGGAAGCCAAGGAGCTGCCTGAGAAGCAGATGCTCGAGGCGGTGATGTTCGGCCACCAGCAGTTCCAGCCCGTCATCCAGGCCATCATCAAGCTGGCGGAGACGGCGGCCAAGGAGCCGTGGGACATCACGCTCCCCGATACCGAGAAGTACGCAGGCAAGGTGAAGAAGATCGCCGAGGGCGATTTGAAGGCCGCCTTCTCCACCAAGGAGAAGCAGAAGCGCCAGGAGCTGGTTGCCGCGGCCAAGGAGAAGGTGTTCTCCGAGATCTCCGTTCCCGACGATGATGCAAGCGAGCAGGTTCTGCTTAGCGGCGCCTTCAAGGCGCTGCAGAGCGACATCGTTCGCAACGACGTCGTCAAGACCGGCAAGCGCATCGACGGGCGCGACCTGAAGACGGTGCGCCCCATCCTGTCGGAGGTGCACGTGCTGCCGCGCACGCACGGCTCGGCGCTGTTCACCCGCGGCGAGACGCAGGCGCTCGTCGTGGCGACGCTGGGCACCGGCGAGGACGAGCAGTTCGTCGACGCGCTCGAAGGCACCCGCAAAGAGCGCTTCATGCTGCACTATAATTTCCCGCCGTTCTCCGTCGGCGAGACGGGCCGCATGGGCGGCCCCGGCCGGCGCGAGATCGGGCACGGCAAGCTCGCCTGGCGCGCGGTGCACCCGATCATGCCGAACCACGAGGAGTTTCCCTACACGATCCGCGTCGTCTCCGAGATCACCGAGAGTAACGGCTCGTCCTCGATGGCGACCGTCTGCGGCACCTCGCTCGCCCTCATGGACGCCGGCGTTCCGCTCAAGGGTCCGGTGGCGGGCATCGCCATGGGCCTCATCAAGGAGGGCGACGACTTCGCCGTGCTCTCCGACATCCTGGGCGACGAGGATCACCTGGGCGACATGGACTTCAAGGTGGCCGGCACCGAGCAGGGCGTCACGTCCTTGCAGATGGACATCAAGATCACCGGCATCACCGAGGAGATCATGCGCGTGGCGCTCGACCAGGCGCGCGAAGGGCGCATGCACATCCTGAACGAGATGGGCAAGGCGCTGGGCACGGCGCGCGCCGAGCTGGGCGAGCACGCGCCGCGCATCGAGACCATCAAGATCCCGACCGACAAGATCCGCGAGGTGATCGGCTCGGGCGGCTCGGTGATCCGCGAGATCGTGGCCGAGTCCGGCGCCAAGATCGACATCGAGGACGACGGCACGGTGAAGGTCGCCGCCGCCAAGCGCGAGTCGATCGAGGCGGCCTTGAAGCGCATCAAGGAGATCACGTCGGAGCCCGAGGTCGGCACGATCTACAAGGGCAAGGTCGTCAAGATCATGGACTTCGGCGCGTTCGTGAACTTCTTCGGCGCCAAGGACGGCCTGGTGCACATCTCGCAGCT
>CAYUBZ010000380.1:0-2352 GCA_964443205.1 uncultured Hyphomicrobium sp.
CGATGCCGGATTTGGCCTCGCGCAGTGAGGCGAGCACCTCTTGGCAGCTGTTTCCGATCGAGGAAACCACACCCATTCCGGTGACGACCACTCGTCTCATCCGCCAATCCTCTCCGCTTCGACCCGGAAGCGTGCACGAAAAACCATCGAGATCAAGGACTGAGCGCGGCCGTTGCCTCGCCTGCTTCGAACAAGCCGACGCGCAAATCGCTGGCCGTATAGATCACCTGACCGTCGGCTTTCATGACACCATCGGCAATGGCGAGTTTGAGCCTGCGCAGGACGACCCGCTTGAGGTCGACGATGTACTCGATCTTGCCGACAGTGGGCACCACCATGCCGGTGAACTTCACCTCGCCGACGCCGAGCGCCCGCCCGCGGCCGGGTGCGCCGAGCCAGCCCAGGAAGAATCCCGTCAGCTGCCAGAGCGCGTCGAGGCCGAGACAGCCCGGCATGACGGGATCGCCCTCGAAATGGCACTTGAAGAACCAGTCGAGCTGGCTGTTCCCGGCGACCTTGAGCTCGGCGGCAACTTGGCCCTTGCCGTGCGGGCCGCCGGTCTCCGAGATGGTGGAGATCCGGTCGAACATCAGCATGGGAGGCAGCGGCAACTGGGCGTTGCCGGGGCCGAACAGCTCGCCATGCCCGCACGATAGAAGATCCTCGTATTCGTAGCTCGCGCGGCGTTCCGTCATGATCCTTCGCTCAAATCCTCGTCCGCCGGCACCCCTGACGCCCAGAGTTCCGACGCAGCCGCGGGCTTCCTAACACAGACGACCGTCCTTCAAAAGGGATAGCCGGGCGCCCGCCAAGCGGCGATCTGCGTCAGCCGAGTGGTAAAGGGCCGAGTTGCAGGCCTGCCCCACGAACCCTATACTATACACTTGTCGTAAGCTTGGATTTGCCGGCCTCATGACCAACACAGGTGCCCGAAGCCAGAAAGACAAGCCGTCGCGGAGCATAGCGCAGCTCCTGCGGCAGGCCGGGCTGCGGCCGACGCGTCAGCGTCTGGCGCTGGGGGCGTTGTTGTTCGAGGGTGAGGATCGGCACGTGACGGCCGAGCTTCTGCACGCCGAGGCCACAGCCGTGGGCCATCACGTCTCGCTCGCGACCGTCTACAACACGCTGCATCAGTTCAGACGGGCAGGTCTTCTGCGCGAGCTGGCGATCAACGGCTCCAAGGCCTATTTCGACACCAACACCTCGAACCACAATCACTTCTTCATCGAGGCCGACGGCAAGCTTCACGATATCCCCGGCGACGCGATCCGCGTCGACGGCGTGCCGCAGCCGCCGCAAGGGATGCAGGTCAGCCACATCGACGTCGTGGTCCGGCTGGTGACCAAAAAGGACTGAGTAGCGCTGCCACGCGCTACTTGATGACCTCGCCCTTATAGACGCCCCACAATTTGTTCTGCTCGATGTAGCCGCCGAACTTGCGGATGCTCACGCGGCACCAGCCGCCGTCGCACCAGGCGATGTTGGCGATGACGCCGGCCTCGACCATGGCGACGGGGCGCGACCGCGCGCTGTCGTCGCTGCGCAGCGCCACCTCCGGCGGGGGAGAGCCGGACTTGACCTCCCAGGGTAGCACCAGCGCCGTGCGCCGGCCCGATAGAAAGGATTGCAGCACCCACCCATCGGCGCCGTCGGCGTCGCGCACCTGGCGCCAGCCCTCGAATTCCTTGATGACCTCCAGCGGCAGCCCCGCACGGCGGTAGACCCAGACGGTGGGATAGTCGGTGCCCGGCCCCTTGCGCATGTTGACCCGGTCCGACTTGAGGCTGACAAAGCGGGGCACCGGCAGGTTGCTGCCGCCAGGGAATTTCGGGGCGGCAGGGCTTGTCTGCGCCCCGGCCGCCGCCGTCATCGCCATTGCCGTCAGCACCGAAATCACCCAGCGGTATCCAGCGCCTATAGCCCGCTCCCGCATTCCCCTGCCTCTTCGCTTGCCACGCACAACCAAGGTTTGCCGCCCACTGACAACACATCATTAAGTGCGCTGCGAGACGGCAGTTTGCCCCTGGCGGGATGCACAGCCTATCCGCCACTTTGTCATCGCAATGACCATCTGTTAGAGACACTGCCTGGACCGAGCAGCAGGCGCGTCCCGGCCTTCCTCCCGGAGCGTCCCCCATACAACGAGGCAACTCCGGAACCCCCCATGCCGACCAGCGCCAGGAAGCCGATCGTCATTGTCACGCGCAAGCTGCCCGATGTCGTTGAGACCCGCATGCGCGAGCTGTTCGACGCCCGGCTCAACGTCGACGACACCCCGATGACGCAGACGCAGATCGCCGAGGCGCTGAAGATTGCCGACGTGCTGGTCCCGACGGTCACCGACCGCATCGA
>CAYUBZ010000381.1:0-2352 GCA_964443205.1 uncultured Hyphomicrobium sp.
CCTCCGGCGTCAGCACGATGGGCGCGATGGATCTCAGCTTGTCCCAGTCGGGCTCCCCTGAGAACAGCTCCGCGTCGAAGCCGACCGTGCCGGCCTCGAGCGCCTGCGCCTCGGTATCGGACACCTTGGGCAGCGTGCCGCGCACGAACTTGAAGGCCGGCGCGATCAGCAGTGTCCGGCGGATCTGGGGCAGGGCGAGCAAGCCGAAGGCGATGGCTGCCAGCCACAGCGCGAACCCGAAGAGCCCCATCGATCCGTGGATCGCCGATTGCCAGAGGACGGCGGTGACCGCCAGCGCCGCCGCCCAAGCCCAGAGCGGCGCCTTGTACATGCCCAGCGCCACGACGCCGGCCAGCACCGCCGCGCAGAAGAGAAGCTCGACCATCCTTCAAATGCCTCCGTAGGTCGTGCCGTGGGTGCGCTCGGGATTTCGAGGGAACCTAAATTGTGGCACGTTTCGTTGGCGTTAAGGTCAACGCGAGCTTGAATTGGGTCCCGCCGGCTGCGAACGGAAGGCTTTTCCGGCCGATCCGGCCTTGGTGCGAGGGCCCACTATAGCGGGTTTCGCCGCGAGGCGAGAGGCTGGAAGGGGCGCCTCACCGCTTTCTGGGCGCGGCCCGCAGGCCTCGCATGGGGAGATCCTGTCGAGATGAGCCGGAGCGCGCCTGCTGCAATTGTGGCCGCCCTCGTGCTGGGGGCGCTTGGCGCAATGCTTTGGCCCGTCCCCAGCTTGGCGGCGGATGCAGCGACGCTCATCGCCTACGGCCGGCACCTTTCGAGTGAGTGCACCGCCTGCCACCGCCCCGATGCCGGCGAGGGCGCGATCCCCTCGCTCGCCGGCCGGCCGGCCAAGGAGCTCGTCGCGCTGCTTGCCGACTACCGCGCCGGCCGCAAGACCAATCCCGTCATGGTCTCGGTCGCCACGTCGCTGGATGAGCAGCAGACCGCGGCGCTCGCCGCCTACTTCGCCGCGCTGCCTGCCCCCAGGGACGCGGCTGCCCACCCCGACTGAAGCATCCCTCTTGGCGACGATCCGTATCTCAAACGGATTTTCCTTGGGAGTTGGGTAACGACGGGGAAGGCAAGATCGGGCTCACCGCCCGCGCATTCTCGGACCAGGCCATGAAAGACTTCGTCCTCTTCGTCCGCCATTTCTACAAGATCCTTCGCCTCGTCAGCCACGCGCTGATGGCGCTTCTCGCCCTCATGGCCATTGGCGCGGGCATCATCGCGATCGCCGAGGGGATGAACTATTGGAAAGCGCTCTACCTTACGTTCATCACGGGCCTCACCATCGGCTACGGCGACATTGCCCCGGTGACGGTGGCCGGCCGGATCGTGTGCGTCCTCATCGGTCTGTTGGGGATCGTGTTCTTCGGCATCGTCGTTGCTGTCGCAACGCGCGCGCTCGCGCACGCCGTCGAGGAAAAGCGCGACGTACACCCGGACGATGGCGGCTGAGCGGTTGGATCCGCCCGGCCCCGCCAAGGGCTGCGGGCGCGACAGTTGGCCCTGGCCATTGATGCGCGCGCGCTAAGCCCTCATCTGAATGCTGCAGAGGACTGTCGGCGAACGGCAGGACAGAGTTAAGGAGGGGCACGTGGCCGACGCGTTGATCGAAAACGTCTCCGACACCGCATTCTGGGTCGCGCACTACCGAGGACTTGAAACCGAGCGGTCCGATGCCCTGTTCCAGGACCCGCTCGCCGGTCTTCTTGCCGGAGAGCGCGGGCAGCAAATCGCCCAGGCGATGCCCGGGCGCATTATCACAAGCTGGATGGTCTCCATCCGCACATGCCTCATCGACGATTTTATCCGCTTTGCACTGGCTCAGGGGACCGACACGATCCTGAACCTGGGCGCTGGTCTGGATACGCGCCCGTATCGCATGGATCTTCCGAGCTCTCTCGTCTGGGTCGAGGTCGACTATCCCGATGTCATCGAGTTCAAGGAGAAGCGGCTGGCGAGCGAAAGGCCGCGCTGCCAGCTCGAGCACATCAAGCTCGACCTCGCCAACGTCCCGGCGCGCCGGGAGATGCTCAGCCGTATCAATGCGCGCGCCGAGAAGATGCTCGTCCTGACGGAAGGCGTGGTGCCCTATTTGAGCACGGAGGACGTCGGCGCGCTTGCCGACGACCTGAAGGCGCTCGACCGCGCGTCGTACTGGATCGTCGACTACTTCTCTCCGCAGGTGTTCAAAGGCCGGCAGCGCCGGATGGGGCACAGGATGCGCAACGCTCCCTTCAAGTTCCAGCCCGACGATTGGTTCGCGTTCTTCGCAAAGCACGGCTGGCGTTGCGAGGAGATCCGCTACCTGGCCGAGGAGGCCGACCGCCTCGACCGCCCGCTGCG
>CAYUBZ010000382.1:0-2351 GCA_964443205.1 uncultured Hyphomicrobium sp.
GCCGAGCTCGTCGAAGCTCGCCGTGAACGTCGAGCCGACCTCGAGCCTGGAGGCGATCTTCAATTCTCCGCGGTGGCGATTGAGGATGTGCTTGACGATGGCTAGCCCTAAGCCGGTGCCGCCCTTCTCCCGGCTCGACGCGACGTTGACGCGATAGAACCGCTCGGTGAGGCGCGGCATGTGCTCGGGCGCGATGCCGGGTCCGTCGTCGCTCACGCTCACCCACACCTTGGCGCCGAACGAACCGTGCGGCGCATCACGGCCGACGCGAACCTCCACAATCCCGCCCTCGCGGCCGTACTTGATGGCATTCTGGATGAGGTTCTGCAGCACCTGCACGATCTCCTCGCGGTCGCCGCGGATGCGCGCGTTGGCGGGAGCGCGGACCAGTGACAGAGACGTCTTCGCGCCCTCGGCCACTGGTTCCAGTGACTGGCAGACGTAGGCCGCTGTCTCGTTGAGCTCGACGATACCGCGCGGCGGCAAGTGGACGCGCATCTCCACCCGGCTCAAGGACAACAGATCGTCGATGAGACGGGTCATCCTTTCGGCCTGGCTCGCCATCAGCCGCAGGAAACGCTCGCGCGCCACCGCATCATCGCGCGCCGGACCCTGCAGCGTCTCGACGAAGGCGCGCAACGACGCCAGCGGGGTGCGCAGCTCGTGGCTGGCATTGGCGATGAAGTCGGCGCGCATCTGCACGAGTCTGTCCTGCTCGGTCAAATCGCGAAAGGTGACGAGCAGCTGCGGCGAGGACGGCGCCGTCGACTTCCCCAGCCGCGATACCGTCGCCGCGACGCGCCGTTCCACCGGCACCCGCTCGATCAGCTCCACGTCGATCCGCTCCTCTGAAACCAGCGCGCGATCGACCGCGCCGATCAGATCGGGATTGCGCGAGACCTGGCTCATCGGCTGGCCGTTCCTGATCTTGGGAAACATCTCGGTGATGAGTCGGTTGTGGTGCAGGACCGAACCCGCGGCATCGAGCGCCAGCGCCGCCGTGGGGATGGCATCGACCACCGACCGCCAACCCTTGCGATCGAGATCGGCGGCGCGGGCGGCGCGCTGCGCTTTGCCGGTTCCCGATAGCGCTTCGATCAAGACCGAGGTGTCGAGTGGCCACAGCGCCCCGACAAGGAACAGCACAGTGGCGCTGATCAGCGCCGTCAGGGCGTCCAGCCGGCCGAAAACAACGAGAACGGCAAGAACCGTGACTGCGGCCGCAATCGGCATCCAGCGGGCTGCCAGGCGGCGCTTGGCGCCCTGCCAGACCGTGGCGACCCACGCCTCGATCTCGGCCTTGCGCGCCGTCCAGCGCCCAACGCTCAACTCCGGTCCTATGGCCATCCTGCGCACTTCGCTTCGAAGCCGCCCCCAGCAAGGGGACCCGTGCTAGATAGACGGGTTCGGGGCGCCTTTCAAACATGGCGGCCGTTGACGGCAACCAACACGTGATGGCACGGGCGAAAGAGGGCAATGACGGTAAAAAACGCAAACCATGGCAAGACCGGCAAATCCACCAAGCGACCCGCCTTCGACCTCGAGAACCCGGAGCTGCCGCGGCAGATCGAGGAGAAGGCGCTGGCCTCGGGCGGCTATCCCTACACCGAGGAGATCAAGTCGAAGGCCTACAAGAAGACGCTGACCGAGCTGCAGCTCGAGCTCCTCAAGCTGCAGACCCACATCGAGACCAGCGGCGAGCGCCTCGTCGTGCTGTTCGAGGGGCGCGACGCCTCCGGCAAGGGAAGCTGCATCAGCCGCTTTCTGGCCCGCCTCAACCCGCGCCACGCCCGCTCCGTCGCGCTCTCCAAGCCGACCGAGGCCGAACGCGGCGAGTGGTACTTCCAGCGCTACGTCTCCCACCTGCCGACGAGCGGCGACATCGTGCTGTTCGACCGCTCCTGGTACAACCGCGCCGGCGTCGAGCGCGTGATGGGCTTTTGCAGCGAGGAGCAAACAAGCGTCTTCCTGCGCGACGCGCCCGAGTTCGAGGCGCTGCTCGTGCGCGACGGCATCCGCCTGTTCAAGTTCTTCCTGACCATCGGCCGCGAGATGCAGCTCGTGCGCTTCCATGAGCGCCGCCACAATCCCTTCAAGCGCTGGAAGATCACCGAGATCGACCTTGCAGCCATCGAGAAGTGGGACGACTACTCCGAAGCGCAGCGCGACATCTTCCGTTTCACGCATACGTCGATCACGCCGTGGACGGTGATCCGCGCCAACGACCAGCGCCGCGCCCGGCTCGAGGCGATCCGCACCGTGCTGTCGGAGATGAGCTACGCCGGCAAGGATGAGAGCGTGGTCGGCAAGCCCGACCCTCTGATCGTCGGCGAAGGCCCGGAGTTTTTCTA
>CAYUBZ010000383.1:0-2344 GCA_964443205.1 uncultured Hyphomicrobium sp.
GGCCGCTTTCAGGCCGCCGGCCGAGGCCATGAACAGCACGTTGGGAGCCTCTGCCAACTCCTGCTGATGAGGCAGGGGGGCGGCGCTGAGCGCATCCGAGACCTTCTCCACGTAGCGCCGCAGGATCGGCGACAGGTAAGCATCGGCGACGGTGGTGTCGCCGCGCGGCACGATCTTGATGAGGGCGGAGACCTCGTGGCTCGCCGACACCTGCCCGAATCCGATCTCGCGCGCCAGCGCGGCGGCTCGGGCCTCGTGCTCGGGGTGGGCATAGGCGTGCATGAGCACGATCGCCACCGCATCGATGCCCTCGGCGCGGGCTTGTCTCAGATCGACTTCGAGCCTGGCGAGGTCGAGCGGCGTCTCGATGGTGCCGTCCGCGCGCACGCGCTCGTCAGCCTCGACGACGCGGGCATACAGCATCTCCGGCTTGACGATGCGCTTGGCGAAAATGTCGGGCCGCGCCTGCGTGCCGATCTCCAGCTGATCGGCAAGGCCGCGCGTGATGACGAGCAGCGTCGGATCGCCCTTGCGCTCCAAAAGAGCGTTGGTGGCGACCGTGGTACCCATTTTGACCGAGGCGATGCGCTCAGGCGGAATCGGTGCGCCGGCCGCGACACCCAGAAACAGGCGGATGGCTGCCAGCGCGGCATCATCGTAAGCGCCGGGATTGTCGGACAGCAGCTTAGCGGTGCGCAGGTCCCCCTCCGGCGTGCGCGCGACGACGTCGGTGAACGTGCCGCCGCGGTCGATCCAGAAGTGCCACTTGCCGCTTAAGCGCCCCGCCATCCGCGTCCGTCCAATAATCTGCGCCGTCCGTCAGCTATCGGTCCCGCGGGGGGGAGCGTCAACCGGCGCCCCTTGAACGGCGCGGCAGATAGGCGAATCCCCGTCAATTTTCCGGCAAATGTCCCGACTTTCCCGAATGGGTCCAAAGGCTCCCTTCAAGTCGCCCAGGAATGCCGATAAGGGTGGGCCATGCCTTGGAAAGCCATATCGCAGGCGATGGGATGGGAGAAGGGCGGCGCCTTGCGCGACGCGCTCGCCGCTCTTTGGGCGCGCCTCGGGCTCGATCGCTTGAGTGCGCGCACGCCCGCCCATCGCACCGTCGCCTTCACGATCGCCGTCACCACGCTCGCCGCCAAGATGGCGAAAGCCGATGGCGTCGCGCTCCCCGTCGAGGCGGAGGCCTTCGAGCGCGTGTTCCAGATCCCGCCGGGCGAGGAGACCAACCTCAAGCGTCTCTATCATCTGGCCACCCAGGACGTCGCCGGCTACGAGGTCTATGCCGGCAAGATCGCCCGCATGCTGAAGGACGAGCCGGAGCTGCTGCAGTCCGTTTTGGAGTGCCTGTTCCACATCGCGGCCGCAGACGGCGTGCTGCATCCCGCCGAGGATGCGTTTCTTGAGACAGTGGCAAAGACCTTCGGGTTGAGCCGTCTTGAATACCTGACGATCCGGGCGAGCTTCGTGCATGATCCGGCGAGCCCCTACGAGATCATGGGCGTGCGGCCCGACATCTCGGACGCCGATCTGAAAGTGCGCTATCGCGCGCTGGTGCGCGAGCACCACCCCGATCGGCTGGCAGCAAACGGCGTGCCGCCGGAATTTCGCTGCGTCGCCGACCGCCGGCTCGCCGCCATCAACGCCGCCTACGATGCGATCCTGAAAGAGCGCGCGGGCGCGCAGGAGGATTGCCAGGAGCGCTGCCCGTGATCATGAAGCCCGATAGCGGCCTGATCAATGCGCTGCATCCCTCGCCCAACACCGGCGAGCGCCGCAAGGGCGCGCGCCCGCGCCTCATCGTGCTGCACTACACAGGCATGGACTCGGCCGCCAAGGCGGTCCAGTGGCTGGCGAACCCGAAGAGCAAGGTCTCCTGCCACTACGTCATCGACGAGAGGGGCGCCATCACGCAGATGGTGCCGGAGGCCTTGCGCGCCTGGCATGCGGGCGCCTCGCACTGGGCCGGTGAAGCGGACGTTAATTCCATCTCGATCGGCATCGAGATCCAGAATCCGGGCCACGAGCACGGGTATCCGGATTTTCCTTTACCGCAGATGCAAGCCATTGCCGCGCTGTGCCGCGACATTGCCGAGCGCCACGCGATGCCGCCGGAAGCGGTCCTGGCCCATTCGGACGTGTCGCCGGGGCGCAAGATCGATCCGGGCGAGAAGTTCGATTGGGCGTGGCTGGCGGCAAAGGGCGTCGGCCATTGGGTGGCGCCCGCGCCGATCGACTGCGGCGGAAAAAGCTACGCCCTGGGCGACGAGGCCCCCGCCATCGCCGAGGCGCAAGCCTTGCTGCGCCGCTACGGCTATGACGTGGAGGCGCACGGGAAGCT
>CAYUBZ010000384.1:0-2302 GCA_964443205.1 uncultured Hyphomicrobium sp.
CGCCTCGATCGTCTCCAGCGTCTCGGCTTCCAGCACGCGGGCAAGCTGCGCCTTCAGGCGCTCCTTGGCCGGCGCTGCGGCTTCGAGGATCTCGTCGATCTTGAGGAAGTCGAGGATCTGGAAGCGGCTCGTGCCGGCGTCGATGTAGATGTCGGGATGCCGGTGGCGCAGCTTCTCCCGGATGATCGTGCGCTCGAAGATGAAGTTGGAAGCAAACAGCGCCTCCCAGGCTTTGGGCGTCTCGCGCCCCGGACGGCGCACCGGCGCCCCGCTCACGTCGACGGCGATCGTCAGGTCGGCCTCGCCGTTGAGGATGTCGAAGGGCAGCGGATTGACGAGCCCGCCGTCGATCAGCACGCGGCCTTCAAACAGCACAGGCTCGAAGATGACGGGAAGCGCCATTGAGGCGGCGATTGCCTGGCGCAGCGGGCCCGACGTGAAGATCACCGGCTCTTGCGCGTAGAAGTCGGAGGCGACGATCTTCAAAGGGATCGCCAGGTGCGCGAAGTCGTGGGCGATGCGCGGCGGCAGGATGATGTCCAACAGCCGGTCGGGCGCGAGAAAGGCGGACCGCGCCGTGAAGGCGTTCCAGATGCGCCGCGTGGTCCGGACGCGCGCGGCATACAAGTCGCGCACCAGGTCGAGTCGCTTCCTTAAGACCTCGTAGGTGTGCGCGCGGATCTGGCGCCCGCTCAGCCCCGAGGCATAGGCCGCGGCAAAGACGGCGCCGATGGACGTGCCGGCGATGATCTTGGGGCGCACCCCCAGCTCGTCGAGCGCCTCCAGGATGCAAATGTGGGCAAGCCCGCGCGCGCCGCCGCCGCCCAACGCCAGCGCGATCGACCGGCTGCGTGCGGGCAGCTTGGTCTTCAGTGCGCTCTCGGCGATGGGGAGTTTTCTGGTCATAGGGCCCGTCAGGCGAATCAAGACGACGACAGCTTACCTGCGAAGTTTAACAACCATTGTGACCGCCGGGGGCAAGCCGGCGGAAGCGGGAAATGGGGCGCGCGGCCATTTGCCAGCCTCAGGTTTTCTCGCGTGCGACGGCGCGCCAGCCGATGTCTTTGCGGCAAAAGCCGCCCGGCCAGTCGATCTTGGCGATCGCCGCATAGGCGCGCGCCTGCGCCTCCGCAACGGTCCGCCCCCGCGCCGTGACATTGAGGACGCGGCCGCCGCTGGCCAACACGCGGTCGCCCTCCCGTTTGGTGCCGGCGTGAAAGATCTGCACGCCGTCGACGGCGGCCGCCGCGTCGAGCCCCTTGATCTCGGTGCCGGTCTCAGCACGACCCGGATAGCCGTTGGCCGCCATGACGACGGTCAAGGCCGCGTCGTCGCGCCACTTGAGATCGAAGTTGGCGAGCGCGCCGTCGGCGGTGGCGATGAGCGCCGGCAACAGGTCTGAGTTGAGGCGCATCATGAGGACTTGCGTCTCCGGGTCGCCGAAGCGGACGTTGTACTCGATGAGCTTGGGGCCTTCAGCCGTGATCATCAAGCCAGCGAACAGCACGCCCTTGAAGGGCGTGCCGCGCGCGGCCATCGCTGCCACCGTGGGGCAGATGATCTCGTCCATGGTGCGCTGGGCCAGCGCCGCCGTCATCACCGAGGCCGGCGAATAGGCGCCCATGCCGCCCGTGTTGGGCCCTGTGTCCCCCTCGCCGACGCGCTTGTGGTCCTGGACGGCAGGCAGCGCCAGCGCACGCTTTCCATCGACGAGGGCAAAGAAGCTCGCCTCCTCGCCTGCAAGGAATTCCTCCACGACCACCGCGTTGCCTGCCGTGCCGAAGGCCCCCGCAAAGCAGGCATCGATCGCCGCCTCGGCGGCAGCGCGCGTCTCCGCGATCGTCACGCCCTTGCCGGCCGCGAGCCCGTCGGCCTTGACGACGATCGGCATCGCCTGGCCTTGCAGGTAGGCTTTGGCCGCGGCGGCATCGGTGAAGCGGCCGTAGGCGGCGGTGGGAATTTTGAACTCGCGGGCCAGATCCTTGGTGAAGCCCTTGGAGGCCTCGAGCTGGCTTGCGGCTTTGGTGGGGCCGAAGCACTTGATGCCGGCGGTCGTCAAATCATCGACGAGGCCGGCGACCAGCGGCGCCTCGGGGCCGATCACGACGAGATCGATGCCGCTGTCCTTGCAAAAGCGCATCACGGCCGAGTGGTCGGCGACGGGGATATCCACACACGTCGCCACGTCCGCAATTCCGCCGTTGCCGGGTGCACAATAGAGCTTGGAGATCAGCGGGCTGGCGCTCAGCGCCCAGGCAAGGGCGTGCTCGCGGCCGCCGGAGCCGATGAGGAGGACGTTCAT
>CAYUBZ010000385.1:0-2302 GCA_964443205.1 uncultured Hyphomicrobium sp.
AAACCGGCGTGGGTGCAAGCCCACCGTGGGTTCGAATCCCACCCCATCCGCCAATTCATCGTTTTTGCTGATTTGGCAGCCGGCGGATGGCGCGGGCCGCTTCTGATGAGCGGGGCCCCTGCCCTACTGCTCCTTGAACGCCCGCGCAATTTGGTCGGTCACGGGCTTTGTCAGGAAGGAGAGCGCGCTGCGCGAGCCGGTCTGGATGTAGGCCTCGACCGGCATTCCCGCGATCAGCTTCATATCGTCCAGTCTCGCAAGCTCCTTGTCCGACACGTGAACCCGCGCGGTGTAGTAGGTCGCGCCGCTCTCGGATTCACGCGAGATGTCCGCCGCGACGCGCATAATGGTGCCGTTGATCTCCGGTGTCGTGCGATGGTTGAACGCGGGAAAACGTAAGATGACCGGCTGATCGGGGGCAACATGATCGATGTCCGTGGGTGCCACACGGATCTCGATGGTGCGGCTCTCCTCCATGGGGACGATGCCCATGATGACATCCCCGGGGCCGATGACGCCGCCCACGGTGTGCACCGCAAGCTCGTGAACCATTCCGGAACGCGGCGCGCGGATGTCGACCCGCCGGAGCACGTCCTCGGCCGCGATCTGGCGTTCGTTCAGCTCCGCAATGCGGGCCTC
Source organism: uncultured Hyphomicrobium sp. (assembly GCA_964443205.1). GTDB lineage: Bacteria > Pseudomonadota > Alphaproteobacteria > Rhizobiales > Hyphomicrobiaceae > Hyphomicrobium_A. The sequence continues at coordinate 640 of CAYUBZ010000385.1, forward strand.
GGCGTCGCGATACTCCTTTTGCGCGTCGAGCATGATCGTCTCGCCGATCTCGGTGATTTTCAGCTCGACCTCGTAGATCTGACCGCGCAGGCGCGCAATTTGCGCAATGAGAGCGCCGTGCTCGCCTTCGATCCGCACCGCATCGCGGCGTATGGACAGCACCCGCGTGACGGGAACGAGATCGCGCTTGTACATATCCTCCAATCGCGCGCGCTCCTCGCCGACGAGGGCGGACTCTTGCGACTTGGCCTTCTCCTGCTTCAGAAGGCCGCTTATCTCGTGATGATACTGGCCGATCCGCTCGCGTAGCTGCGCCCTCTTGTTTTCCGCCGTCGTGCGCTTGGCGTTGAACAAGCGCCGCTCGCCGGCGGCAATCTTGCGGCTCTCCTCGCTTGCCTCCTCGAAACCTGCGGGAAAGGTGATTTCGTCGGCGCCGTCGCGCTCCGCCGCCAGACGCGCCTTACGGGCCGTCAGCTCGATGAGCTGGCTGTGCACGATTCCCAGCGTCGCTCGCGTCTGGGTGTCGTCGAGGCGCAGGAGGATATCGCCGGCATGCACACGATCCCCTTCCTTGACTCTGATCTCTTTGACGATCCCGCCGGTGGGATGCTGAATCTTCTTGACGCTGCTGTCGACGACGACCCGCCCGGGCGCGATGACCGCGCTCGAGAGCGACGAGGTTGCGGCCCAGCCGCCGAAAGCGACAAAAAGCAACGCCACGAGCCCAAGACCGAGCACGACGCGGCGCTGGAAGTCGCGGTCCGAGGTGTCGATCATTGCGAGGCGCCGTTGTGCCGGCTTCATGCTCGGTCGCAAGGCCAACTCTCCTCATCTACTGCGAGACGACCGGCCGTTGATGCCCTAGCTGCTTGCTCTGCGCGACTTGCGGCGTCACAGGCTCCTCCGGCGCCACCGTGCCCTGTTTGGGGCGCATCGCACGGCGCAAGACCTCATCGCGTGGCCCGAACGCCTTCAACTGGCCCCGGTCCATGACGCCGACCAGATCGACGGCCGCCAACACGCCCGGCCGGTGGGCGATGACGATGACAATGCCGCCACGGGCCCGCACGCCGGCAATGGCTTTTGAAAGCGCCGCCTCTCCTTCCGCGTCGAGGTTCGAGTTGGGCTCGTCGAGGACGACAAGGAATGGGGCTCCGTAGAGCGCGCGCGCCAGCGCAATGCGCTGGCGCTGCCCGGCGGAAAGGGCCATTCCGCGGTCGCCGAGTCGGGTCTCGTAGCCGTCCGCCAGCCGCAGGATCATCTCGTGCACGCCGGCCCCGCGCGCCGCGGCGATGACCGCCTTGCTGCTTCCGGTCTCGTCGAAACGGCAGATGTTCTCTTTGATGGTGCCGTCGAAGAGCTCCACGTCCTGCGGCAAGTATCCGATGTAGCCCCCGAGCTGCTCCACGGACCAGCGATTGATCGCTGCTCCGTCCAATCTGACCGCCCCGCGCCCGACGCCCCAAACGCCGACGACGGCGCGGGCGAGCGACGACTTGCCTGCAGCACTTTGACCGATGAGGGCGAGCGCCTGGCCGGCTTTCAGCTCGAAGCTCACAGACTTTACGACCACGCGTTGCGTCCCCGGGATCGCGACGTTGATATTCTCCACTCTGAGGCTTTCGACCGGAGGGGGCAGCTCCAACGGGACGTGTTGAGGCGC
>CAYUBZ010000386.1:0-2294 GCA_964443205.1 uncultured Hyphomicrobium sp.
GCTCGCGCAAAACAAGTCCAGGTGGCCAGGAGTGGCTTGCCGAGACGGGGGAGCTTGGCTTTAGGTCCGCTCCGGCCACCTGGTCGACGGACGCGAGGGCCGAGGGGGGGGAGCCGCTCTCGCGTCCGACGAATGCTGATCTCCACGACGCGTCGGTGTGGATCGCAGAGTTCAATCGCGGTTTTCTTCCGTCGGGGCATGTTGCCCGAAGCTGTTCGATACGTGTCACTTGGCGGATGACAGCTCTGCCATCGCCTGCGCAGATAGCTGCGACGCAAGGCGTTATCGCGGCCAAGTCCCAAAAGCGCGCGATTGAGTGAGCATGCAATTTGCGACCTGCTCGAGCAGTGTGTCATGCGTCCGGCGCCTCGAGCTTTGGGTGAGATGAGTGCGGCAGGAAGTTGGCGTCAGCCAGTCTCTCCAGGCCCCCGATATCGATGATGCGCAATCCGGCCGTTGACGGCGCGACTAGGCCCCGTGCCTCCAACTGCCAGAGAGCTGCAGCGAGGCCGTCAATGCTCATGTCGAGCCGCCCGGCAATGGCACCTGAGGGGATCTCATCGGGGATAAGTGCAGCTTCGCGCCCCTCACGCGCGTTGATGCGAGAGAGTGCTGCGAGCAACGAGGCAAGTCGTTGCGTTGGCCTGTTGCCGACCGCCCCCTTGGCGCGGAAGCGCAGATAGTCGAACTCCCTGTCGGCGGCCGCCGCGACGCGCGCGGCCAGCTGGCCATCGCTTCGCAGGGCGCATGCGAATTCGTCGGGCGTGACAATGCCGATCTCGGTGCGCAGCATCGCCCTCGCAGTGCTGACATGTGTTGCGATGTGGCCGAACCCAACGAAAGCTCCGGGAAACACAAATTCGATGATCTCGTGGCAGCCACGGCGCCAGCGGGTGTAATGGCACAAGGAACCGCGCACCACGCGATAGAGCTCCCCATGCGGATCGCCGGTCTGGAACAGGATTTCGCCGGGCGCTAAGCAGCGGACCGGCTGCGGCGGCCGATGAACATCGACTTGCCCCGTATCAGCGCCGCCATACGGATCCAGGTGTGCTGTTGAGCCGAGAACTCCAAGCATGACTCGTCCGCTGAACTCGAGTGCCCGCAAGCGCAACCGGCACTCCCCTTTGTTGCTTGTGCTTGCCTGGGAAGATTTGGGAGCCCTAGCCTCGATGTGGCAATAGCCAGAAACGACTAATTGTTCGGCGACTTATGCGCCAGGGATCAGATCTTTGTTCAATTTACAGAAATCGACATCCAGAGCGCGGGTTTTGGATCCGCTGCCCGTTCACCATCTTCCAACATTCATCCGCGTCGATGCCAGGTCCTGCTAAGGAAGAACTTTTCGGCTAGCCCCGACGTAGCGGACCATCGGGCAGCTTGATGATGGTGTCCGGTAGGCTACGTCCCAGCTGGAAAGCGGCGGAGTGGTAGTGGTTATGGGCGCAGTTCAGAAAGTCGAGGTTCCGCAAGCTCTTCCCGTGATCGTCGCAATTCTTGATCCGTCGGGCAGAATTTTAGGGGTGAATGAAGCCTGGAAGGATTTCGGTCGGCGAAATGGCCTGCGCGTTCCAGATTTTGCCGTGGGTGGTAACTACCTGAATTACTGCAAATCCGATCAGCCCGACTCGTCGCGATTCATCGAAGATCTAAAGGACTTGCTCGCGCGACGGGTGGACCTCCTCACGCGGGTTTATCCGTGCCACTCGCCTACTCGAACGCGCTGGTTCTTCCTGATCGGGCTACCGCTCTCCTTAAGCGACCTAAGTGGCATAGCCCTATTGCACGTCGACATAACACCCTTTCTGCCGCTTCCGATGACGGGGCATGGAGAACCGCCCCGGGTCGCCAGCCGCCCTCACACGAACCTGAGCATTGATCTGGGCACGGTCGCCGGGACCGTTGAGCACTCAAGTCTGGAGGCCCTCAGTTCCCAATTGAGGGCCATGCTTGCGGCGATTCCTCTGGCTTCTTCGGGATCGTTGCCGCATGACAATGCCGCGCAGACTTTGGAGCACGCCCGTCTGAGCAAGCGCCAGCTGCAGGTCCTAGGCCTCTTGGCCGAAGGCAAAACAAATACTGAAATCGCGAAGGCACTCTACAGGTCCCCCAACACCATCAAGCTCCACGTGTCCGCGATCTTGCGACAATTGAACGTCAGCAGCCGCACGCAAGCAGCACTTGTGGCTTCCAAACTGCTCAAGAACAGCTCACGAAAGAATGGGGCCTAGGCGACATCCTAGCCGCAGGCATTCCTTAGTAGCACTTTGCGCGCCGCGAGAAGCTAGCTGCCG
>CAYUBZ010000387.1:0-2285 GCA_964443205.1 uncultured Hyphomicrobium sp.
GGCGCGACCATCCCCAGCGAGCGCTTTGAGGGCGCGCAGATCGACAACTGGTTTGCGCCCAACATCACGGAGAAGGCCCTCAAAGAGGTCAACAAGTGGGACAAGGCGCGCATGGTCGACTTCCTCAAGAAGGGCGCGGCCCCCAACTCCACGACGCTCGGGCCCATGCACGTGGTCGTGCACGACAGCTTGTCGAAATTGAAAGAGAGCGACATCGCGGCCATCGCAACGTACATGCTCGACGACGATACCGGCGCGGGCGAGACGGTGGAGCCTGCGAAGGTGGCCGAGCTCACGCCCAAGACGGAGACCAAGGCTGCGAAGCTCTACGACACCCATTGCGCGGTCTGTCACCAGAAGAGCGGCGACGGCATGAAAGGCAAGGTGCCCCCGCTTGCCGGAAACCCGACGGTGGAGGCGGCCGATCCCTACAATATCCTGTCGGTCGTGCTAGGCGGCGTCCCGGGGCGCAACGGCCTCCTCACCATGCCGTCCTTCGCGAGCCAGCTCTCGAACCAGGACATCGCCGACATCGCCAACTACGTGCGCATTACCTGGGGTAACAAGGCTCGGCCCGACACGACGCCCGCAATGGTGGCGTCCTGGCGCTCGCAGGTGAAACCGCCAGCTGCCACGGCCAAGCCGGCGACGAAACCAGCCGCCGAGGCGTCCGAGTCCAAGCCGGCAGCCGGCGCCGCTCCAGCCAAGACCGCACAAGCTGCTGCGCCCGCGACGCCCGCCGCTCCTACGGCGGCGCCGGCCAAGAATCCCCTGCCAAAAGCCAAGCCCTACTACATCGTGACGAGCGACATCGTCGGCCTGGCCGTGCATAGCAGGAGCGACTACGGCGAGACGCTCGGCACGCTTACCGGGCTCGTCATCGACGCTACGTCCGGTAAGACGCTCTACGCCATCATCGATCGCGGCGGGTTCTTGGGCCTTGGCGAGTACAAGGTCGTCGTGCCCTTCGAGCTGGTGGAGTTCACCGGCCAATGGGACAACCCGATGCTCGCGATGAACGCCTTCAAGGTGGAGAACGCACCGCGCATCACGGGCAACGCCATCGAGGACCTGCTGCAGAACCCCGACTGGCGCCGCTCGGTCGACGCTTACTTCGGCGAGGCGCTGGCAAAGCCAAAGGAGCCTGCGAAGCCGGGCGCCAAGGAGACGCAAGTCGCCAAAACCGCCCCGGAGAAGGCCGCCGCACCCAAGGAGAGCGCCGCCGCTGCGGAGGCAGAGCAGGGCAAGCAGATCGCCGCCACGCAGTGCAGCGCCTGCCACCACTTCGACAAGGGCGGCGGCACGCTGGTGGGCCCGGACCTCTACGGCGTCTATGACAGCAAGATCGCCAGCGTCCCGGGCTACGACTTCTCCGCCGCCCTGAAGAAGCACACGGGCGACTGGACCGCCGCCAAGCTCGACGAATGGCTCAAGAGCCCGAGCACGTTTGCGCCGGGCACCTACATGACGTTCCCGGGGCTGCCGTCGCAGAAGGACCGCGACGACGTGATCGCGTACCTGAAGTCGCTCAAGTAGCGGCTCGCCGAGCTACGGCAGCAGTGCGATCACGCGCGCAGGGGCGCCTGAGCCGTTCGCGATCTTCATCGGCAGCGCCATAACCCAGGCGCCCGTCGGCGGCAGCTTGTCGAGGTCTTTCAAATTCTCGACGCCGACGACGTTGGCCGCGCCAACGATGCGGTGCACGAAAAAGTCCTTGGACGGCCCGTTGTCGATGCTCGCCGTGTCGACACCCAGCACGGCAACGCCGCGCTCCACCAACAGGCGCGCCGCGTCGGCGCCGTAGGAGGGAAAGTGCAGATTGCTGGCGTCGCCCGGCGTGTCGTCGCCGAGGTAGGCGCGCTTGTTTGGCCAGCGGCTGCTCCAGCCGGTGTGTAAGAGCACGATGGCGCCCGCCGGAATGACCCCGTGCGCCGCCTCCCACTCAGTGACGTCGTCCGGCTGCAGCGTGTAATCGGGGTCGGCGGCCGCTTTGGCTGCAACGTCGATGACGACCGCACGACCGACGAGCCGACCGATGGGGATCGCGGCCACCGTCTGGCCATCCTCGGCGAAATGAAACGGCGCATCGATGTGCGTGCCACCGTGCTCGGGCGAGCAGAACCTGTTCGCCGCGTAGAAATACCCACGCTCGGTCGGCCCCTTGTGCTCCTCGATGAGCTCGAACGTCTTCTTCTCGGTCGGCCAGAAGATGGTATCGGCATCGATGGCGTGCGTGAGGTCAACGATCTTTGCCGTGGCAATGTCGAGCCCTTGCGCAGCCGCGG
>CAYUBZ010000388.1:0-2282 GCA_964443205.1 uncultured Hyphomicrobium sp.
TAGACGAGGTCGTTCCAGTCGGGGATCTGGTTGTTGACGGGGCAGCCGGTGTGGCAATAGGGGATGCCGCAGTCCATGCAGCGCGCTGCCTGGATCTTGGTTTCCTCCTCGCTCAGGGGCTGCACGAACTCGCGCCAGTGCTTCACGCGCTCGGCGACGGGCGCGTACTTGCGGTCCGCCCGCCGGAACTCGAGAAACCCAGTTACCTTGCCCATGATCGTTCCGTGTTTCGTCTTCCGTGCCGTGAAACCGGTGTCGACGCTCTGACACCGTTTGTCTCATCCGCGTTCATAAAGGGTGTCGGACCCGAAGGCTCCGACACCCCACCTCAACCATCATTTCATGAGGCGCCGATCTTCTTCAAGCCTTCGCTGCCTTGAGCCCGATCTCGATCACGTCGAGACCCGTGGTGTCGGCAGCCTGCGCCTTGGCCATCTCGGCCAGCGCGCGGCGGTACTCGATCGGCATCACCTTCTTGAATTTCGGAAGGTAGGCCCGCCAATCGGCCAGTATGAGCTTGGCCTTGGCCGAGTTGGTGTAATGGGCGTGCCGGGCGACGAGCTGATAGAGCCGCTCGGCGTCGCCGCGCGTCATGTCGGACATCACGTCGACGAGGCCGTGGCTCTCCAGGTCGCCGGCCTGCCCCATGATCCTCTCCATGATCTCTTCCTCGGCCTCGACCGGCTCCAGGTCGACCATGGCGAGGTTGCACTTTGATTCGAAGTCGCCCGTCTCGTCGAGCACGTAGGCGATGCCGCCCGACATGCCGGCCGCGAAGTTGCGTCCCGTGGGCCCGAGCACGACCGCAACGCCGCCGGTCATGTACTCGCAACCGTGGTCGCCGGTGCCTTCCACGACGGCGATGGCCCCGGAGTTGCGCACCGCGAAGCGTTCCCCTGCGATGCCGCGGAAGTAGCACTCGCCGGTGATGGCGCCGTAGAGCACCGTGTTGCCGACGATGATGCTCTCCTCGGGCGTGATGCCCGACAGCGCGTTGGGGCGCACGATCAGCTTGCCGCCCGACAGGCCCTTGCCGACATAGTCGTTGGCTTCGCCGACGAGATCGAGCGTGATGCCGCGCGCTGCGAAAGCGCCGAAGCTCTGGCCGGCCGTGCCGCTGAGCGTCAGCCAGATGGTATCCTCGGGCAGGCCGGCATGGCCGTAACGCTTGGCAAGCGCGCCCGACAGCATGGCGCCCGTCGAGCGGTCGGTGTTCTTGATGGCAAGCTCGTGCTTGACCGGCTTCTTGTGGTCGAGGGCGGGAGCGCAAAGCTCGATCAGCTTGTTGTCGAGCACCTTCTCCAGGCCGTGGTCCTGGAGCTCGCAATGGTAGACGGCAACCGAGCTCGGCACGCGCGGCTTGTGGAAGATCTTGGAGAAGTCGAGCCCCTTCGCCTTCCAGTGCGCGATGGCGCGGTCCTTATCCAGAACCTCCGTCTGGCCGATCAGCTCATCGAAGGTGCGGAAGCCGAGCGCGGCCATGTGCTCGCGCACCTCCTCGGCCACGAAGAAGAAGTAGTTGATCACGTGCTCGGGCTTGCCTTGGAACTTGGCGCGCAGCACCGGATCCTGGGTGGCGACGCCGACCGGGCAGGTGTTCAAGTGGCACTTGCGCATCATGATGCAGCCCGCCGCAATGAGCGGGGCGGTGGAAAATCCGAACTCATCGGCCCCCAGCAGGGCGCCGACCACCACGTCGCGGCCCGTGCGGATGCCGCCGTCGACCTGCACGGCGATGCGCCCGCGCAGGCGGTTCAAGACCAGCGTCTGATGCGTCTCGGCCAGCCCGATCTCCCAGGGCGAGCCCGCGTGCTTGATCGAGGTCAGCGGCGAGGCGCCGGTGCCGCCCTCGAATCCGGAGATCGTCACGTGGTCGGCGCGCGCCTTGGCGACGCCGGCCGCAACCGTGCCCACGCCGACCTCGGAGACGAGCTTCACCGAGACATCGCCGTCGGGATTGGTGTTCTTCAAGTCGAAGATCAGCTGGGCGAGATCCTCGATCGAGTAGATGTCGTGGTGCGGCGGCGGCGAGATGAGGCCGACGCCCGGCGTCGAGTGGCGCACCTTGGCGATGATTTTGTCGACCTTGTGCCCGGGCAACTGGCCGCCCTCGCCGGGCTTGGCGCCCTGCGCCATCTTGATCTGCATCATGTCGGAATTGACGAGGTACTCGGCGGTGACGCCGAAGCGGCCCGAGGCGACCTGCTTGATGGCGGAGCGCATGGAGTCGCCGTTGGGCAGCGGCTTGAAGCGGTCCACCTCCTCGCCGCCCTCGCCCGTGT
>CAYUBZ010000389.1:0-2276 GCA_964443205.1 uncultured Hyphomicrobium sp.
GCTGAGAAGTTCCCGCATCTCACGGCCCTGCAGATTCCCCACACCGGTGAGTCCCTGACCTTCGCTGAGCTCGACGCGCGAGCGGAGAGCGTGGCGGCGGCCCTGTCGTCCTTCCTCACCGGTCCGGACCAGGTCGTGGCCGTGGCCATGTCGCAGGACAACTGGCAGATCGTCGCCTGTCACCTCGGCATCCTCAGGGCCGGCGGCACGATGATGTTCCTGGACACCACCCTGCCCGATGCGCTGATCACCCACATGCTCAACGATGCGCAGCCGGTGGTCATTCTCACGCGGGGAGAGGATAGCTTCCGCGGCCTGCCGACTCTCGATGTTCTGGCGTTGCCGGAGAAGTCACGACGAAGGATTTCGCCGACTTGGCTGGACGATCCCACGCAACGGCTTGCGAGCATCTTTTATACGAGCGGAACCACCGGGATGCCCAAGGGGGTGGAGTGTTCGCATGCGGGCTACGTAAATCTCGCGCTGACCTACGCAGACTACTTCGATCTCATTCCGGGCATGGATGCGACATCGCTGACGTCGTCGCTGGGCTACGATGGCAGCATCTCGGAGATGTACAGCGCCTGGGTGTCGGGCTGCGCCGTGGTCCTGCTGACCAAGGAGCAGACGCGTTCTGGCCCGGACCTCGTTCCGATCTTGCGCGATGCCGAGGTCACGGTGCTCTTCTGTCCACCGGTGCTGCTCACCACCCTCACGTCGGACCCCGAAATCGATCTTCCCTATCCGTTGTGCCGCTACATCGTGCCGGCGGGTGAGGCGTTCCCCAGCACGCTCGTGGAGCCCTGGACGCGGGCCCGGCGGCAGATCATCAATACCTATGGGCCCACCGAGGCGAGCACCGACACGAGCCGCCAGAGCCTGCGGCCAGGCGAGCCCATTACAATCGGTCCGCCTTTCCCCAATGTCACCTACGTCATCCTCGATGTGGATCGGCTCCGCCCGCTGCCGCACGGGGAGGTTGGCGAGCTGTGCATCGGCGGCGTGCACGTGGCGCGCGGATATCGCAACCTGCCGGAGCAAACGGCCAAGAAATTCATCACGCACCCGCAGTTCGGCCGCCTCTACCGCACTGGGGACAAATGCAAGATCGATATCAAAACGCAGCGCGTGCACTTCCTCGGCCGCATTGACGCACAGCTCAAAGTGCGCGGGCACCGGGTCGAGGCGCAGGCCGTCGAGGACATCCTGCAGACGCAGTTCAGTGAGATCGAGGCCGCTGTTCTGGATTATCAGAACGAGGCGCTCGTCGCGTTCGTCGCCGCGCCGTCTTTGTGCCAAGGAGAAATCTCCGAGGTCGCTCCGGCGCCGGCGGAGTGGGCCGCCCGCGTGACGTCGATCCTGGCCGAGCAACTTCCGCCGCCATCGGTGCCGTCGAAGATCTTCGTCGTCGAGAAATTCGTCATGCAGCCGGTTTCGGGGAAGATCGACCGGAAGCGTTTGCCGAACCTGTCGCATCTGTTGGGAACCGCCGGGTCGGAAGCACAAGACATCCGCGCGGACACACCAACCAACGGGCGGGATACAGTAGGGGAGCCGCCTGATGCCGATGCGGGCATGGACCCTGAGTGCGAGCAAGTGCTGGCAATCTGCAGGGGCGTGTTCGAGACGCCGTTAGGATTGGACGACGGTTTCTCCGAGGCCGGCGGCCACTCGATCCTCATCGCGCGGTTGGCGCAGAAACTACAAGCTGCAGGGTGGATCGTATCGGTCAGGGCGCTGCTCAGCGACTGCAACACGGTACGTAAGGTCGCGAGCCGCCCGCGTACGCTGCAGGAAGCCCGCGGGGCGCCCTCGGCCCCTGTGAGACCCTACGCGACGAGCGCGGGGCGCGATGCGGCCGCGGCGAGGGTGCTCCCCGTCTGGCTCTTCACCACCTTGCAGGTCCTCTTCGCGATCTTCCTTTACTCCCCGGGAGTCGTGGCCTTTCTTAGCGTCTTCAGCATCGTCGAGATCGGGACCTTCTTCGCGACCGCCAGTATCTCGGCGTTCATTGTCGTCGGCTTCTTCATCTATTTGTTGGGCCTCGTCACGCCGTTCGCCAGCCTGCTCTGGGTCATGCTCATCAAGCTCGTCATGGGCGGCGACATCCATAAGAACAATGTGACCCCGGGCACCTATCCCAAGTGGAGCCGGATGCATCTGCGCATCTGGTGCATCGGTCGGCTTCAGAGCATGGTGCTCCTCTCTCTGGGCGCGATGTACCGCAGTGCCCCGCTCACGGCGTTCGTGCTGCGCCAGCTCGGCGCAAAGGTCGG
>CAYUBZ010000390.1:0-2261 GCA_964443205.1 uncultured Hyphomicrobium sp.
GTCCGCGCGGTGTGGTCCTCCGTCTATGCCTTCGTGTGCGAAAGGCGCGGAAGCGTCTATATCGCCACGGCCTTCCTGGTGGCGAAAGTGCCCGACGCGCACCGCAAGAAGCGGGCGGATTACTATTTCGTCACGGCGGGGCACGCGGTCGAGGCATGCAAACGGTCGCGGCGCTATCTGCAAGAGAACGTCAACCAGCCGCGTTTCGAGCGCGACGGCATCACGGTGGCAAGGCGCCCGCAGCGGCTCAAAGGCGTGAAGCCCGTGCATGTGGACGACGCCTACGACCTGGCGCTGGTCAAGGTCGCGGCCTCGGTCCGCTTAGCGATCGGCAAGCCGATCGCGGTCGACGACCGGTGCGATCGCGCCCTACACCAGGAGATCTATGCGGTCGGGTTTCCCGGCGTCGCCAAGCGCCGGTCTCTGCACCTGAAGCGCGAGGTCAAGCGGTGGAGCAAGGGCGCGTTCGTCGGTCTGGGCCGAGCGGACTTTCGCGGGGTCAAGTCGATCTACATCGCTTCGAGCGTCGATTCGCTCCCCGGTAATTCCGGCGGCCCGGTGGTGGATGCGCGCGGCGCGCTCGTCGGCGTCGCGGCGCAAGGTACTGCGGGTGAGGACAACAAGTTCCGCTACGACGTCGACGCAAAAGACCCGCGCGACTGGCAGACGTTTTTGGTGCCGTGCGATGCCGTGCTGCGGATCATGGAGAGCGCCGGGCTTAAGTAGTCTGGTCGACAAACTCCGCTGTTACCCGAAGCGGACCTGCGCAGGTAAAACTGACGTGCCGTGCTGAAGATGGGAGCGAGGGGGCCGAGAACGCTCCTGACGAAGCCTATCCTCGCTGCTCCCTCGCACTCTTTCTCCTACTCGGGACATTTGTCCCCGAGCGCATCGAGCGCTGCGCTCAGTCGCTTGCCGTCCGGCGAGTTTTCGTCGACCTCGATGTCCCAGGCTTCTTCGAACTCGGGCCCAAGCTGCTTGAGGTAGCCGTCCATCTTGGCATCGACCGCGGGGTCCTCTTTGGGCTCGGCCGCGGGGTCCTCCGGTTCCTGAGCGTCCGCGAAGTCGCTCATCTCACAGAAAATCGTCAGCTTCCCCTGATCGTTTCCGACCTGCTCGTATACGCTGATTGCGCTATCGACCTTGGGATCGGCGGCAGAAGCCGCAACCGCGGCAAGGCAGACGACCGCGCATGTGAGAAGTGGTCGTATCATTTGGTTTCTCCCGTACTTATCATCTCAGGCCGCCATGCTATCTAGGGGAAAAGAGACGCATTTACGGCGTTCGCGTACGACTGCTCTTGGCCCGAAGCTGTCGGCTAGGGAAACTCGGGCGGACCGGTCGCGGACAGAAACGGCCGATTTGTCTGCGTCGTGGCCTCCAGCGGCGTGACACCTGCGACGAACATCGATGATGTTACGGCCGGACTTGGAGATATCAAAACCGCATTGCGGCTATGGCCAGTCTGGAATAATCAACTTCTCCACGGTCGAGATGAAGCCGCCATGAGGAGCCGGCGGCGGCTGGCCGGTGCTGATTGAGCCCGTTGTTTGGGGGGGCCACTCGCGAGGTTGCTCCTTGGGAACGGGAACCCGACCGGGAGGAACAGGTACCGCGGTCCGGGAGCCATTCACGGAAACGTCTTCAGCAATCACCGACACTTTGGGGCTGATCCCCGCTTCGCGGGTGGCGCCATCGCGATGTCTCACCGCATCTTTCAATCGAACCTTCGACAGCCCATTCTTCAGCGAAATGGCGCTCGTCAGATCCAAGATGGCCTGCCCGGGTTTGCCGAGTTCCCGGTATGCTAGTCCGCGGAAGTAAAAAGCCTCGGCGCGTTGCTTATTGGTGAGGCTTCCCCCAAGGGCATTGCTAAGCGATTCAATAGAGACTTCGAGAGCGCCTTCTCGATAGGCGTCAATGCCGGCTTCGAGATGGTGGGTCTGAGCGTCCTGGACACTCGCCACCCATCCCGCAGCGCCTTCCGCGCGGCAAAATGCCGGGTCCACCAGGACTCCGACCGCCGCCAGCATAATGACCATTGTCGTGCGCACGACGTGCCCCATGAGCTTCGTCGATTTGATCGGTGGCGCACTTCCCGCACGGTGATTCGCCACCGGCAAATATTGCCGCCAATCGCAACCCTTAACAAAGGGGCGAGGCGTTCATCGGGGCTATCGCGGCCTGTTCGTCCACAATTGCCTCACATGACCGAAGCGACACGGGACCCGGCGCAAACGGCAGATGATGGCCCCAAGCGG
>CAYUBZ010000391.1:0-2254 GCA_964443205.1 uncultured Hyphomicrobium sp.
TATGCTCCTCATCGGTGATCGGAGCGTCGGGGCCCTTCGAGGCACCCGGATCGACATCCGGCTGCGCCGAGTTATTGAGCTGGTCCTGCTCTTCCGTAACGATAGGATCCTCGGCGTAGACGGGCGCGACGGCGAACAGTGCCAGCGCGCTCGAGGCCGCGAGAATTGCAAGGGTCTTGTTGATCGACATGTTTTCTCAACTCCACAAAGATCAAATTGTCACGATCTCACCTTCGACCGCTTGACACGCAAGCGCCCCGAACGTGCCACCGTCCGACGCCCGAAATTTAGGCGCAAAATCCCTAAGGTTCCGCTCGCTGAATTCCGACAATTGCAACTGTGCGAAACGTTGCATCGAATGCTTTGAGGTGTTCAAACGCGAGCAGGGCCGGACTTTCGCCCGGCCCCGCCGTTTCCTCCCGTCGTCTCGATTTTTGTCGTTATTTGATCTCGGGGCGGAACGCGCCCGGCGGTATGTGCCCCTCGACATAGGCGTGCTGCAACGCGTCGAGTTGCGCCCACAGCACATCGCACTTGAAACGAACGGCGGCGACGCACGCCTCCTGCTCCTCGCGGCTCTTGGCATTCCGCTTGACGTATTCGAGCGCGAAGGTCGCATCACGCGGGGCCTGCGCTAAGCGCCGCTTGAAGTAGGCGAGCACGTCGTCGTGGATGAAATCGTAGTTCTCCAGCATGCCGGCGATGCGCTCGCGATGGATCGAGGGCGCAAACAGCTCGGTGAGCGAGGAGGCGATGGCGACGGTCAACGGCTGCTCGCGCACGAAGTGCACGTAGGCCTCGACGGCAAAGCGGGTGGCCGGCAGCGCGCCCTGCATGGAGGTGACGTAGCCGCGGTCGAGGCCGAGCCCGTCGGTCAGGACCAGCCAGCGCTCGATGCCGCCCGGCTCCTCCGGCGGCAGCCCATCGTGGTCGTGCACGCGGTGCAGCCACTCGCGGCGCAGCTCGCGGTCGTGCACGCGGCTGATCAGGGCTGCGTCCTTCCTCGGCACGGCCTCCTGATAGCAGTAGCGGTTGAGCGCCCACGCCTGCACCTGGCCCTTCGTCAGCTTGCCGCCGTGCAGGAGCTTATGGAAGGGGTGCTTGTCGTGATAGCGCTCCGCGCCCACGGCGCGGATGGCGCCCTCGAACTCCTCGAGGCTCATGAGGGTGCTGACGGGCACATTGGCGAAGCGGCGCTCGCTCATTTCTAAGTTTCCTCCTATTGGCGACCGGCTCCGCGCATGCGAGCCGGCTCGTGTTTGATATGCATGAACGCGGCGGCTTTGCTTGGCAGCGCGCCGCTGCGGCTTGCGGGCGATGGTGCTGGCGCGAGCGTTCCCCGCCTTGATGCTTCTCAAGGACCCGTGCGGCGGCTGGTCGCAAAGCGCCGGCGGCGCGCCTGGGCCCGTGATCGGGAGGCGCCCGCATCCGCGCCGCTAGGGGGCTGCCGCGCATGAGTGGCGCTCGCGCCGGCCTCACCAAATGTTGAGGGCTTGGAGTGAGGATGGCCTTGCGCGAAGCACTTGCTCCGGCGGCAGTCTTTCGCAGCGGGCCTTTGCGCCTATATGATCGAGGCCGGCCGGCGAGGAAGCCGCCAAAGGGATCCAATTAGGCTCGGCGGCGTCGATGCCTCGTGTATAAATGCCCTGACAACAGGCCCCAATCCTTGCAAGCAAAACGCAAAGAAGCCCCAATGGACCAGATCGTTCGCCCCAGCCGCTCGGAAGTCGAGGCGGCCTTCCGCACCATCATCCGCTGGACGGGGGACGACCCCGACCGCGACGGTCTGGCCGAGACGCCGGCGCGCATGGCGCGGGCCTACGAGGAATATTTCCGCGGCTACGACGAGGATCCCGAGGCGATCCTGTCCAAGACCTTCGAGGAGATCGCGGGCTACGACGAGATGATCGTTTTGCGCGGCATCCGCTTTGAGAGCCACTGCGAGCACCACATCGCGCCGATCATCGGCCGTGCGTACGTGGCCTACATCCCCAACGGGCGCGTCGTCGGCATCTCGAAATTGGCGCGCATCGTCGAGGCGTACGCCAAGCGCCTGCAGATCCAGGAGAAGATGACGGCGCAGATCGCCAACGCCATCGACAAGGTGCTGCAGCCGCAGGGCGTGGGCGTGGTCTTGAAGGCCGAGCACTTCTGCATGACGGCGCGCGGCATCCTGAAGCCCGGCACCGATCTCGTCACGAGCCGCATGCTGGGCGTGTTCCGCGACAGCGCGATTACGCGCCAGGAGTTCATG
>CAYUBZ010000392.1:0-2248 GCA_964443205.1 uncultured Hyphomicrobium sp.
CACGAGGTGTTCGAGGCCAGACCCGTCGAGCCCGCCGCGGCCGAGAGCGGCGGCGGCCTGCCACCGGCCAAATAGGCCAAACAAGCCCCTTCAGACCCGAAATCGCGCCACAAGGCTGCCAAGGATCATCGTTAGCCTTGTCCGGCAACCACGCCTATTCGTGCGCGCATGTCTGCCTTGGGAGGCGGCTGAGCGCGGAGTGGAGGTGGCGACGGGGGTGGGCCGTCGACGCGTTGAAGGCCTGTCCCGAGCGTAGTAGGACCAAACGAACGCTCGCAGGCCCCGCGCTGGCGATTGCGCGCCGAGGCCGCGTATTGACGAGGTAGGGGCTATGACCAAACCGCATTTCTCCGCCGAACCGAGCATGGAGGATATCCTCACCTCCATCCGCAAGATGATCTCGGAGGAGCGGCTGGGCCCGCGTCCGGTCCCCGACCAAATAGGACGCACGCCATTCGGCGATACGCGACAACCGGCGGCGGCACGCTCCGGCGAGCGGGAACCTTTGCCCGATCGCGCGCCGGCCGCGCGGTCCGCGCCGAGCTTCTCAAGCTTGTCGGACGCGCTGAAGACTGCGGCCCCGGGCTCCACGCAGCGGCTTACGCTCGAAGAGAAGATTGCCGACATGCTCGAGGACGGTGCGGAGCCCGACGCCGATCCTGCAGGGCCGGCGGACTCTCTGGCCGTATTCGCCGGCCGCTCACCTGCGTCAGCGCCGGAGCCCGACAGGATCAACGCGCGCCAGTCGCCCGGCACCGAGACGCCTCCTAATCGCATGAGGCCGGTCTCCGCCGCTCCCCAGGCGCCGATGAACGGTGCCGCGTCGCATCGGGAGCCCAGGCCCGCCGTTCCGGCACCCGCCAAGCCGCTGCCCACCGAAAGGCCGGCCGCACGCCGCGTGCCCACGCAGTCGCGACCGAATGGGGCGCCGGCGGGTGCGCCCAAGGACTTGGGGCCGAAGGACACGGGTCCCAAGGATAAGGGTCCGGCGGGCGCGGAGCCGAGACAAGCGGATACGCAACGGATCATCGCCATGCCGTCGCGGCTGCCGCCCGCGCCGGGCGCAGGCGCGGCAGACGCTTCGCCCGCGGGCCCGACGGTGAACGGGGCAACGGTGTCGCCGCTCGGGCCGCGGCCTCTGCCGGGCGGACCACAACCCGCTCGACCGTCGACGCGCGAATCCGACAAGGTCATGGCCAAAGTCGCGGAAAAGGTCTCCGACAGGATCGCAGGCAGGGGTCCCGACGCGCCCCAGCACGGCCTCACCAAGGCCGATGCACCGCCGGCAGCGCCGCGTGCCGAGGCGCCGAGGGAGCAGTCCACGCCGCAACGCGAGACACCCGGGGCCTTCGGAGGCGCAGCGCCCGCCACCCCCAACGTGTCCGAGGACGCCCTTAAGGCCTTCGTGGAGAAAGCCGCCGAGGGCGCGACAACGTCTTCGGAGCCGGACGCGGCAAAGACCTCGACCGCGCGCGCACCGTCGGAAGCTCTAATCGATGCCGTCGTCGACCTCGTGCACAGGGAGCCGGAGTCGCTGTCGGTCTTTACGTCTGGCTCCGCCTTCATCCATGGCGTGACGGGGGACGAGCCGCACTCCGACAAACCGGCCGTCAGCACGCGCAAGCTCGATCGCTCCGCCGCCGAGCTCTTGCGTCCCATGCTGCGTCAGTGGCTCGCCGATAACATGCCGCGGATCGTGGAGGAGGCGCTGCGCAGCGAGCTCATGAGCAGCCAGAGCGCAGAGACGGACTCCGACGAGACGTGAAGACCGCCCGCCCCGCTGCGGCGTGACGCGCCTACCGCGAAGAGCGCGCGCCAGCAGGCATCTGGGCGCGAATTGGGGCGCGCATCAACGCGCTCTGGCCCGCTCTGGGCCGCATGGGCGCCCATCGCCGTTGACAGCGCCGGAATGGAGAGCGTAGGACCGCTTCCTCCTGCCTTCCCCCGAGACCCTCTGTTCCCATGCTCGACAAGACGTATCAGCCCGCCGAGATCGAGCCGCGTATCCATGCCGATTGGGAGCGGGAGGAGGCGTTCCGATGCGGGCGCCCCGAGCGCAAGGACGCCGAGCCTTACTGCATCGTCATCCCGCCGCCCAACGTGACGGGCTCGCTGCACGTGGGGCACGCGCTCAACAACACGCTGCAGGACGTGCTCTGCCGCTTCGAGCGCATGCGCGGCAAGGACGTGCTCTGGCAGCCCGGCACCGATCACGCCGGCATCGCCACGCAGATGGTGGTCGAGCGCC
>CAYUBZ010000393.1:0-2243 GCA_964443205.1 uncultured Hyphomicrobium sp.
ACGCAGCACGGCAGGAAGGGCGTGCCGAAAGAGCCGAGCGGAGACTCGCACCGTCGCGAAATTAGTCGTCGGGTCTCCTGGCATGAGACACGCCCCTGGCAAATGACGGCGGCCTGCTGATGATCCGGTCCTGAATTTTCAGGATCCGAGCACGCAAGCGCCGACAGAGTTGTCGAGGATCGACCCCTCTAAGCTCCAATTTCCCTGATGAGCCGCGCCGGTTTTGGCGGCTGAAGTGCCCCGAGCTTTGCGCCACTGCGAAACCATCAATGGGGATTGGCGCGGTCGGCCCCTCGGACCCGACTATTCACCAAACCTTTATCCGATAGCGAATCATCAGCAATCTGAACAATTATTCGCCAAATCGCTTAGCAATTCAAAATTCGCACATCGATGAGATCAGAGAAGCGGCGACCAATTCCGCTGGAGCGCATTCTTCGTAGGAGAGTTGGTTATTCTACCGGTGAGGAGGCGACGAGATGTCTGAGTTGGGTCAGGTGCTGAGGGACGCGAGCCGCTGCACAATGGTCTCGTGCGCTGATCGCCTCCAAGGAGGCGGCGCTGTCGCGCATCAGGTTCTTGAGCTGGAAGCTCGCTTCGACGGTCTCATAGGGATTGTTGGCGGTGCGCACACATCATGCATGGCGCGCGTGCGCGTCCTGGCGATCTTCAGCAGACCTTCGCCAACTAGGGGAAATCCGGCTGCTTTTCGCCGCCCAGAGGCCAGAGGTCGAAGGCTGTCGCGAAGGCCCGCATGCGCTCATCGAACGCCTCCAGGCCAAAGGCCGTCTCCAAAGGACAATTCGGCTTGGTGCAGCCGTGCTCACGGCGACATTCCGCTTCCGACCGGCACACCCGCACGCTCTTTTCAATGCGCGTGCAATACTGGTAGCGAGGATCTGTTGCATGGAGCATGAGATGAGCCTCCCATTACCGTGGCTCAAGGATCAGCGAGTCTGCGTGGGCCAGTCTTGACCTGAGTCAAACTGCGGACGGACAGTTAGACGCACCGGCAAAGTCAGCGTTCGACAGCAGAGCGTGATGCTGCACTGCGAGACTGCAAGGGAGGGCCAGTTACAGCAGGGTTGCCGTTGAGCGGGTGTCCACTGTGACGCTTCTGCATCGGCGCGGCGCCAATCTTGTCGGGGCTAGACCTAGGTCCGCGATTGCTGCGCTCGAATCTGGTGCGATCTCCAGTGAAGGATGCCTCCTTACGGCCGGGGACGGCCGGGAATTTGCTCGGACACATGCGCTACCTCGCCGCGATTACCCTGCTGGCATCCTGTCTCGTGCCGTTGACCGCGTGCAGTGCAACGCACGGCATGACCGTGCCTGGCTCCGACACGCGCACGACGATCCACCTTTCGGCCAAGGAAGGCGCGCACCTCCGGCGCGGCATGCGAATTTTTCTCGAAAGCGTTCAGGGCATTGCCGACGGCGTGCATCGGAACAGCATGGCTCAGGTGGCGCGCAGCGCGGAACGCAGCGGCATGGGCATGATCGAGGACATCTCGTTTTCCGACGCGGTGAGCCTGCCCCCCGAGTTCATCATCATGAGCATCGATACGCACCAGAAGTTCGATGCCTTGTCGCGCTCCGCAGTGGAGAACGCAACCAAGGCGAGTGCCCTCGCGCAGCTCAGCGCCATCCTCGCCAACTGCACGGCCTGCCATACGACGTACCGGCTCGCGCGCTGACGCGGTGCCTTACCGGCGGTGAACTCGGCGTCGGCTTACCGCGTGCGAGCGGACACGGAGTGTCGGTGCGGGGGTCGTCGGCTACGGGCCATTTCCGGACGTTTTGCACTTCGCCACCGGCATCTCATTTCTTGCCGAACGGCTAACGCCCGCGCGATATGATGGGACGGTACGAAAGCACACTCTTGTCAGGGCATCACCAAATGCATTCTGACAGGTGCTCTTCTTCGTCCAATCGATCAATTTCTATCCCTGTGAAGTCGCTGCGTGACACGACACCATAGATCCTTCCGTTCTCAACGACGGGAAGATGGCGGAAGCCCCTATCGGCCATGGTTCGCAAGGCATCGATGGCGTGACTGTCCCGCGTAATCGTCACGGGATTGGGCGTCATCGCCTGACCCAGACTTTTCTTGGCAGCATTCCTTCCATCGGCCAGCAGCCGGACCGCATCGCGGCCTGTGAAGATGCCACCCAGGCGCTGCTGCTTATCGACGACGAGAACTGAGCCGCTGCTGCTTTCCGACATTGACTGACAGGCCCGCT
>CAYUBZ010000394.1:0-2242 GCA_964443205.1 uncultured Hyphomicrobium sp.
GTGCCATAAGCGGACATGGCGTTCTGCGGTCGGTCCTTACGTTGCTAAGCTGCGCTAATCGCTTGACCGATGCGAATTGCCCGCGAAATACGGTCCGTATCTACATGATAGTCAAGCGCTGCAGCAGCCATAACGCGCCGAGCGAGCCCACCAAGTAAGCCGGCACCAACTCCGCCGTGCGCGGCCAGATCACTCCAAGCGCCCGGAGCCCGTGGACCAATAGCAACACCACTGCCACGAAGGCCAGCTGGCCGAGCTCGACACCGACGTTGAACGACACCAGCGCTAGCGGCACGTCTGCGGGGGGCAAGCCCGCGGCCGACATCGCGCTTGCAAAACCGAACCCATGCAATAGCCCAAAGACGAAGGCCACGACCCATGGGTGGCGAATGGTGAAGCTTGTCCCGCCCCGATAGGCGCGGACGATCTCAACGCCGAGAAACAAGATAGAGAGCGCGATCGCCGCCTCGATCGCTGGCGCAGGAGGTCGCACATAGCCCAAGGTTGCCAACGCCAGGGTGATGCTGTGGGCGATGGTGAACGCCGTGATCGTTTTCACCAACATCCATGGACTGCGCACGATCAGGAGCAGACCGAACACAAAGAGCAGGTGGTCCGGTCCCGACAGCATGTGCTCAATCCCCTGTCTGAGAAAGTCGCGGGCGGTGGCCCACATGCCGCGCGTCGTCTCGATCTCCACCCAGGGCTGCGAGGGTCGCGCGATCGCCATCCAGCGCCGCCCGTCGAGCAACTCCGCCCGGACCACCGCCTCGGTAATCGTGAGTTCCAGGCCCGGAAAGTCGATGCGCTTCCCGGCCAAGCCCTCAGGACCGGCGTCAATCCAGCGGCGTTCCAGCACTGAGTCACTCAGGTGTTGGACGAGTGGCTCTCTTAGATCGCGTACGCCTTCGGGAAAACGCAGAACGACCGGCAAGCGCATTCCGGCCAATACGGGAGTACGCCATCGCAAGGTGTATTGACCCGGCGCTGTCTCCTCGATTTCCAGATAGGCTGGTCGCGACTCATGAGCTTGGGCTACCGGCATTGATGCGAGCCAAGCCAACAGCAGGCTAGCGAGCAGTCGTCGACAGGCTGCGCAATACGGGCTCATTGCGAATCCCTGCCATTGCGCAGAGACGCGTCAGGGGGCCGCGGTATCTCGGATGCCAAAGCCCCCGCATCGTCGGCTGGCACCGGCAGGAGGACCCTATACTTGGCACGCATGCCCGCGTACGCCTTCCGCCAAGCCTCTTTTTTTTGCGTTCCGAGCCAAGCGGTCTTTACGTCTTGCTCAATTTCCTCGAAGGCGGGCACCCGGCCCGGAATCACCATATCGACGAAGACGAGATGCCAGCCGTAGCCCGACTTTATGGGCCCCTGCCAGGAGCCCGGCGCGAGCTTACCCACGGCTTGCGCGAACTCGGGTCCGAAATCTCCTGCAATCGCCTGCGGCGTGCGGTCGGCGTAGAAGTTCTGGAACATGAACGAGTCGCCGAGCGATGCGACCAAGCTGGAATCCTCCGGTTGACCGCCGATCTCGATCAACGCCTTCGCCGCGTCGTCCCGGGCAGCATTGCCGCGCTGGTCGGGTGAGAAATAGACGTGCCGGAAGCCAAGCCGAGGCGGCATCGCAAACATGTCGGTATGATCCGCGAACCAGGACCGGAGTTCCTCGGTCGTCGGTTCCCGCGCCGCCGCGACGTCCTCGGCGAGGAACTGCATCTTCTGCACCATGCGGCGCTTGACGATCTCGTCGTTCTTGTCGAGGCCCATCGCAAGTGCCTCGCGATACAGCACCTCCTGCCGGACCTTGGCCTCTACCACGCGGGAGAACTCTTCGGGGGTCGGCTGGCGACGCCACTGCGACTCGAACAGGATTTCCAGCTGCGCGAGTTCGTCGAGCGTTAGCGCGATCTCATGGGGCGACTCGACCCCGCCGCCGGGCTTCAGATAAGAGTACCCGACAAACAGGACGACACCCAGCACAATGAAATGGACCAGGGGCTCGCGCAGCAGGTGCTTGATCGCGGACGGCATTACGGCGCCGGTCCCATTCACAGACTTCGAATGCACCTGCTGCGCGACGATATCCTTACCGCCTGTCACTTCTTCTCGCTCTTGTAGTGGAGGAAATCAGCCTGGTTTTCCTTGCCGTACTTTTCGACCACATCAACGGGCAGCTGATCAAGGAACTCAGGCGGCTTGGGCAGGATCTCGTAGTTGGCGTAGCCGAACTCGTTGC
>CAYUBZ010000395.1:0-2232 GCA_964443205.1 uncultured Hyphomicrobium sp.
CCGCTCGACGTGGTGTGGATCGGCTCGTGCACCAACGGCCGCATCGAGGATTTGCGCGCGGTCGCCAAGATCGTCGAGGGCAAGAAGATCTCCGAGCGGCTCGACTACGCAATGATCGTTCCGGGCTCCGGCCTCGTTAAGGCGCAGGCCGAGGCGGAGGGTCTCGACAAGATCTTCAAGGACGCGGGCTTCGAGTGGCGCGAGCCCGGCTGCTCCATGTGCCTGGGCATGAACCCCGACCAGCTGAAACCGCACCAACGCTGCGCCTCGACCTCGAACCGCAACTTCGAAGGGCGCCAGGGGCGGCTGGGGCGCACGCACCTGTTGTCGCCCATCATGGCGGCGGCAGCGGCGATCGAAGGCCACTTCGTCGACATCCGCGCCTGGCAGGGCTAACGGCAGATGGGCAAGACGCTCGTCCAGGAGAAGTTCGGCACGGCGGCCTCCGACTACGCGGCCTCCGCGGTGCACGCGCGCGGGCCAAGCCTTGCCCGCGTCGTCGAGATGGTCGCCCCGCGCCCCGATTGGCGGGTGCTCGATGTCGCGACCGGCGCCGGGCACACCGCGGCGGCCTTTGCGCCGCATGTCGCCCGCGTGGTTGCGAGCGACATCACCGAGGAGATGCTCGCCGAGGCGCAGAAGCTTGCCGCCGGCAGGGGCCTCGCCAACATCGAGACCGCGCGTGCCGACGCCGGCGTGCTGCCCTTCGATGACGCAAGCTTCCACCTGGTGACGTGTAGGCTCGCAGCGCACCACTTCCCCGATCCGGCCGCGTTCGTCGCCGAGGCTTGGCGCGTGCTGGTGCCGGGCGGCGTGGTGGCGCTGGTCGACAACATCGGCCCCGATGCCGCGATTCTGCCGGAAGCTTCCGGAGCGGCTCTGTGCGATGCGGCGCGCGACTACAATGCGTTCGAGACGCTGCGCGATCCCAGCCACGGCCGCTGCCTCGGCTTGGCCGAGTGGCTGGCGCTTCTTAAGGCCGCCGGGTTTGTGGCCGCTCGCGCCGAGCGCATGGACCAGGACATCGCCTTCGATGCTTGGACCAAACGCATGCGCTGTGATGCGGCGACCGTTAGCCGCCTCAAGGCGATGCTCGAAGATGAGCCCCTACATACCTTCTTGAAGCCGCGCGTGACCGAGGACGGGATGACGTTCACGCTGCAGGAGGCCATCATCATTGCCCATAAGCCGGTGTGGGCATGACCAAGGCGCGCAACTGGCAGAGCGTCACCGCGCCGACGATTGCCGACTTCGAGGCGTTGGCGGCGGCGGCCTGGGAGCGCCTGCCGGCCGAATTTCGCGCAAAGAGCAGTGATCTGCTGATTCGCGTGGAGGATTTCGCGCCCGAAGAGGTCCTGCGATCGCTCGGCATCGGCAGTCCTTTGGAGCTTCTGGGCCTCTATCACGGCGTCAGTCTCAACCATAAGAGTGTGATGGATCTGCAACGCCAACCCGACATGGTGTTTCTCTACCGGCGGGCGATCCTCGAGGAATGGGCAGACGGCGGCGAGGCGCTCGGCGATCTCATCACGCACGTGCTAGTTCATGAGATCGGCCATCATTTCGGCTTTTCCGACGCTGATATGCATAGGATCGAGGCGGCTTCGGGCGCTTGAATCCGCAATAGCGCTGTGAGTTGCGCCCCCGGTTTGGGGTGTTACGCTTGTGTCAATTGTGAAAGCGCGCCATGCTGTGCGCGAGGACCACTTGAGACCGGGGGATTTCCAATAGCGTCATGATGACGATGCGCCACGGTTCATTCCGATTGGCTTGGGGGTTGATTGCGCTGCTGGCCATGCGGCTTCCAGCGGCAGCGCAAGACAGCAAGTCACCGACTCCTGAGGAGTACGTCGCTCACGTGGGCGGCGAAGCCGAGATCGTGGCTCCCGGCGAGTTTGTGCTCGACGGCATCAAGCTCTACTGCGGCACGCGGCCGACAGTGATCGACAACAAGCTCGACGATTACGGCGCGGCCTACCCCGGCTTCCTCATCATGAACAAGAAGCTGCTGGACAGGGTGTCGACCCCCGTCAAGCTGTGGATCTACTCGCACGAGTGCGGCCACCAGTTCCGCGGGCCCGACGAGGAGACCGCCGATTGCTTCGCCGTGCAGCGCGGGCGCCGGCAGGGCTGGCTGTCGCCGGGCGGCGTGGAGGAGATCTGCACCTTCATCGCGCCGGCCAAGGGCGACGCCATGCACTTTTCCGGCTCGCACCGCTGCGAGTACATGCG
>CAYUBZ010000396.1:0-2226 GCA_964443205.1 uncultured Hyphomicrobium sp.
GCACGCCGAACACGATCATGAGGCCGGTGGCCATGGCGGTCGTGAACCCGGTCGCCACCTCGTCCTGGATCTCTGCGTCGCCTGAGGGCTGCAGCGTCACGCTTTTGGGCAAATGCTGCTCCTCCACCACCTTCAGGAAGGTCTCGCGCGCGCTCGAGAGCGCATAGCGCGACACCAGGTCCACACCGATCACCGCACGGCGCTGGCGGTCGAAGCGGTCGATTGAGCTTGGCCCCCGCCCGAAGGAGACGTCGGCGACAGCCGCGAGCGGGATGGCAACGCCTTTCGTGTTTGTCACCCGCAGGTTTTTCAGGCGCTGCATGTCGGCGCGGGCGTTCTCCTCGATCTGCACGCGGATGGGCACCAGCCGGTCGCCGGCGTTGAACTTGGCCAGATTGGCGTCGATGTCGCCGATCGTGGCCACGCGGATCGTCTCCGCGATCTGGCTGGGCGCCACGCCGAGCCGGGCGGCGGCCTCGAACTTCGGCGTGACGCGTAGCTCCGGCCGATCGACGGACGCGTCGGCGGCGACGTTCTTGAAGCCGGGGACTTGGCGCAGTGCGCCTTCGAGCTTTCCGACAGCGGTGCTGAGCTTGTCGCCATCGTGCGACAGGATCGAGAACGAGAGCTCGCGCTCGCCGCGCTCGTTCACGTACCAGGCGCGCGTATCGGGGATGTCGGCGAGCTTGTCGGAGATGATGGTCTTCAGACGCTTCTGCGTGAGCGTGCGCTCGGTCTTGGGGACGAGGTGGACGAAGAGCGAGGCCTTGCGCACCTCCAGGGCGCCCTTTGGGGTGGTGCCGCCGAGGACGAATATGCTCTGCACCTCCGGAATGGTCTTGAGCACCTTGGCCATGTGGTCGGTGTTGACGCGGGTGTCCTCGAGCGTGGCGCCGGGGGGCAGCTCGGTGGAGACAACGACGCGCGAGGTGTCCTCGTCGGGAAGAAAACCCGTGGGAAGCAGCGTGGTGGCGTAGATCGATCCGGCGAACAGCGCCATGCCGACCGCGAGCGTCAGATAACGCACCTTGAGGGTCGCTTTCAGGAACCCGACGTAGGAGCGCATCACCAGCCCCCCGCCTTCTTTCTTCTGCGGGATCGGCCGCAGGAGATAGGCGGCCATCATCGGTGTGATTAGGCGTGCAACGAGCAGCGAGAACAGCACTGCGACGGCGACCGTCAGGCCGAACTGCTTGAAGTACTGCCCGGCGATGCCGCCCATGAACGAGACGGGCGAGAAGATGGCGACGATCGTCAGTGAGATGGCGATGACCGCGAGCCCGATCTCGTCGGCGGCCTCGAGCGCGGCGCGGTAAGGCGATTTCCCGGTGCGCATGTGGCGCACGATGTTCTCGATCTCGACGATCGCGTCGTCGACGAGAATGCCCGTCACCAGCGTGATGCCGAGAAGGCTGACGAGATTGAGAGAGAATCCCATCACCGACATCGCCCAAAACGTCGGAATGACCGATAACGGCAATGCGACCGCGGAGATGAGGGTGGCACGCCAGTTGCGCAGGAACACCAGGACGACGAGCACGGCGAGTGCTGCGCCCTCGATCAGCGTCTCCAGCGCCGAGTGATAGTTGCCGCGCGTATAGGCGACGGCGTCGTCGACCTTGGTGAGGCGCACGTCGGGATACTGCGCCTGCAGCTCGGCGAGCTTCTTGGTGACAACCTCGGCGACGGAGAGCTCGCTTTCGCCCTTGGAGCGGAAGACGGAGAAGGTTACCACCGGCTCGCCGTCGAGCCGCGCAAAGGAGCGCTGCTCGCTCGCGTCGTCGATGACGCGGCCCAAGTCGTTGAGCCGCATTTCGCGGCCGCCGGGCAAGAGGATCTTGGTCTTGGCGAGGTCCTCGACCTTGCGGGCCCCCGCGAGCGTGCGGATCGCCTGCTCCTGGCCGCCCACCTCGCCGCGTCCGCCGCCCAGATCGACGTTGGTGGCGCGCACTTGCGCATTTACCTCGGCGGCCGTTATGCCGAGCGCCAAGAGCCGGTCGGGATCGAGCAGGACCCTGATCTCACGGTCGACGCCGCCGTAGCGCTCCACCCGGCCCACGCCCTTCAAGCCCTGCAGCTGCCGCTTGATCACGTCGTCGACGTGCCAGGAGAGCTGCTCCAGCGTCATGCCGGGCGAGGAGGCAGCGAAGGTGAGGATCGACTGTCCTTCGACGTCGATGCGCCGCACGATCGGCTCGTCGATGGTGCGCGGCAGGTCGGCCCGGA
>CAYUBZ010000397.1:0-2224 GCA_964443205.1 uncultured Hyphomicrobium sp.
GGAGCCAGGAGGTGTAATTGCCCTCGTAAGGAATGCCGCGGCCGTGGTCGAGCTCAAGAATCCACCCCGTCACGTTGTCAAGGAAGTAGCGGTCATGGGTGACGATCAGGATGGCGCCGGGATAGTTGCGCAGATGGCCTTCCAGCCAGTTCACGCTCTCGGCGTCGAGATGGTTGGTGGGCTCGTCGAGCAGCAGCAATTCGGGCTGGTCGAGCAGCAGCCGGCATAGTGCGACACGACGCCGCTCGCCGCCCGAGAGCCTGGATACCTCGGCGTCGTCGGACGGGCAGCGCAGCGCGTCCATGGCGAGGTCGACCTGGCTGTCCAGGTCCCAGAGGTTCTTGGAATCGATCTGGTCCTGGAGCTTCGCCATCTCGTCGGCGGTCTCGTCCGAATAGTTCGAGGCGATCTCGTTGTAGCGGTCGAGCAGCGCCTTCTTGGCGGCGACCCCCTCCATCACGTTCTCGCGCACGGTCTTGCCGGCATCGAGCTGCGGCTCCTGCTCCAGGTAGCCGACGCGGGCGCCCTCGGCGACCCAGGCCTCGCCGGTAAACTCGGTGTCGAGCCCGGCCATGATGCGCAACAGCGTGGACTTGCCGGAGCCGTTGACGCCCAGCACGCCGATCTTGGCGTCCGGGTAGAAGGACAAATGGATGTTATCCAGCACCTTCTTGGCCGGCGGATAGGTCTTGGACAGACCCTGCATATGATAGATGAATTGGCGACCGTTCATTAAGCTCTGAAACCCTTTGCAAGCTCCGAATCCGCCCACGCGCGCTGATCCGCGCCGCCGGACGCCTTGTCGGGGAAATTCGCCGCTGATGTAGCGAGCGGCACCCTAAAGGGCAAGCGCGGGTTCCCCTTTGGCGGCGGGCCCCACGCGGGCCCCATGGTGAGGATGGCCGCAGACCAGTGAGGCGGATCTCGCCAGCCAGTAAATTTCTGGAAAGGTTGATTGCAATTTGTCCGGCCGGAAGCCCTTTCCTGCACCCGCTTTTAACCCTTGGCGCGCGATCGTTGGTTACTGTGAACTTGGCCGCCGCGTGAGGCGACTAAGGACTAAGCGGGCGAAAGGGCACCCGCGCGGTAGTTGGAATTGCGTCATGACTCGCGCTTTATTGGCCATCTCCGGATCAGCGGCAGCCCTGCTGCCCCGTCCCTTCGCCTTCGTCGGACACATCCTCGCAGGCTTCCGGCACGCTGTGACCCGCGACGCCGACCGCCCCTATCACCCCGAGCGGCACTATATGCGCGGCCCGGGCCCTGCCTGGCGGGCGAAACACGATCAATTCCCCTCCGCCTGAGGCGGCTTTCCCCATCTTGTGATCGCGCCCGGCCTGTGGTTGGTCCGCGCTCGGGCCGGCCTTTCGCCGCCTGCTATCCAAGGGACGGGGCGCGCCATGAGCCTGCAGGGAGCCATTCTCGACGACTACCAGAACGTGGCCATGACGGTCGCCGACTGGTCGGGCGTCGCCAAGGACGTAAATTTCAAGGTCTATAACGAATCTCTCGGCAGCCCAGACAAGGTGGCGGCGGCGCTGAAGGGCTGCGCCGTGGTCTGCCTGATGCGCGAGCGCACTTTGTTCGGCAAGGACGTGATCGACGCCCTGCCTAACCTGAAGCTCATCGTCACCAGCGGCATGCGCAACGCGGCGATCGACGTCGCCGCGGCCGCCGCGCGCGGCATACCCGTCTGCGGCACCGAGACGCTCGGCCACCCGACCGCGGAATTGACTTTGGGGCTGATGCTCGAGCTCGCCCGCCAGATCGGCGCCGAGAACGCACGGCTGAAAGCGGGCGCGCGCTGGCAGAGCGTGCTCGGCATCGACCTCAACGGCAAGACGCTCGGCATCATCGGGCTCGGCAAGCTCGGCACAAGGATGGCGCGCATCGCCAACGCGCTCGACATGAAGGTGATCGCCTGGAGCCAGAACCTGACCGCGGAGAAGGCGAAGCAGGCGGGCGCCACGCTGGTCAGCAAGGAGGAGCTGCTCAAGCAGTCCGATTTCGTCACCGTGCATGTACAGCTCAGCGAGCGCACGCGCGGTTTGATCGGCGCCAAGGACCTCGCGCTGATGAAGCCGACGGCGTTCTTCATTAACACCTCGCGCGGGCCGGTCGCCGACGAGAAGGCGCTTGAGGCGGTCTTGAAGGGGAAGAAGATCGCCGGCGCTGCCATCGACGTCTACGACGAGGAGCCGCTGGCGCTCGATCACCCGTTCCG
>CAYUBZ010000398.1:0-2214 GCA_964443205.1 uncultured Hyphomicrobium sp.
GTGCGCGACGCCATTGCCACACGGCTCGCGACGGGGCCGACGCGGGCACCGGGCTGGGCGGCATTGCAGACGTTCTACGCGGGCCGAGCCCACGCCCCTTTGTGGCTCGAGGGCACCCGGTTGAGTACGCGGGGTCGGGCCCTTGTGGCGGCGTTCGCCCGCGCCGAAACGGAAGGTTTGGATCCGAGTCGCTACCGGGTAGGGCCGCAATCGGGGCGTTCGGCTGGCGATGCCGCGGCGCTGGAACTGACCCTAAGCGGAAGCCTGCTGCGCTACGCCCGTGATGTGCGCATTGGCCGCGTGCCGCCGCGGATCCGCTATCACGGCGTCGTGCCCGTAGCGGTGGATCCGGCGGCGATCCTGCGCCGGGCGGCGACGGTCGCCGATATCGATGCCTTTATCGCGGATCTTGCGCCACATGCGCCGGCCTATCGGCGGCTCCGCGCGGCCCTCCAGCGGTACCGCGCCATCGCGGCATCTGGCGGTTGGCCGACCGTGCCGGCGATGAAGGGGCTGGTTGTCGGCGAAGCCTCTCCGGGCATCGCGCGCCTTCGCCGCCGCCTTCAGGCCACGGGCGATTTGAAGCCGAACGCCTCGGGCACGGCGCCCTTCGATCGCGAAACGATGGATGCGCTCCGGCGGTTCCAGCGTCGCCACGGTCTGGCCGCAGACGGCAAGTCCGGCGCATTCAGCCGCGCGGCGATGAACGTATCGGCGGAGCGCCGCATCGCCACGCTCGCGCTCAACCTTGAGCGCCTGCGTTGGGTTCCGGATCACTTCGCCGACCGCGTCATCGTCAACGCCGCGGCCTTCCGCTTGCGGGCGATCCGTGGGAACAAGGTCAGGCTGACCTCCGCGGTGATCGTGGGCGCCTGCCACCAGCCGACGCCCCAATTCGCCACCTGGATGACCGGCGTCCAGTTCAATCCCTATTGGAACGTGCCCGCCAGCATCGCCGCCCGCGAGATCCTGCCGCGGCTGCGGCGGGACCCCGGGTATCTGAAGCGCCAAGGTATGACCGTGCTGACGGCAAAGGGCACGCCCGTCGATCCGCGGACGATCGATTGGAAAAAGCTGAAACACATGCCCTACCGGCTGCGCCAGCGGCCGGGGCCGGGCAACGCGCTCGGGCGCATACGAATTCTGATGCCCAACCCGCACAACGTTTATCTGCACGATACGTCGAGCCCGAAGCTGTTCGCGCGCCGTCGGCGTGCCTTCAGCCATGGCTGCATCCGCGTCGCGCGGCCGGCCGAGCTGGCCGCCTTCCTGCTCGATGGTCAAAGGGGCTGGGACCTCGCCGCCGTGCGGCGCGCCGCCGCGGCCCGGCCGCAGCGCAAGGTTCTGTTGGAGCGGCCGATCCCCGTCTTCATCGCCTACTACACAGCGTGGGTCGCCGAAGACGGCGCTGTGCAGTTCCGCGAAGACCTTTATCGTCGCGATGGACGGCTGGCGGCGGCGCTGAGCCGTGCTGCCGCGCAGCGGTAATCCGTGACGGCACTATCCCGATGCCGTCACTGCTGTTTGCAGCCGATGGGAACACGGATCGTTACGCCGGCACGGGCGACGCGTCAGCGTAATCGGCGGAGGAAGTTCCAGTCGATAATGTCGAGGCCGACCTTGAGCAGGATGCCCGCGAGCATGGCAAGCGGAATTTGTTCGGCCAGCGGCGCCAGGCCCAGCACCAGGGCCAACAGCACCACCGAATGGAGCGCGCCCGAGATCGGCCTGCCGGCATCGCCAGCACGATGACGAGCACTACGGCGAGGCGCTTTCGCAAAATGCGTTGGAACGCGATTGGAGCCGCAGTTGAAACCGCAGTTGGACCCTAGGTGTCGTGTGGGACGGGGAGCGGTCGGTCTCAAGCGCCCGCGTGTTGATGGATCCGCATGTGGCCTATTCCCGCCGCAGCGCCTCGATCGGGTCGAGATGGGCCGCGCGGCGCGCGGGATAGAAGCCGAAGAAGACGCCGATGGCGGCACTCACCCCCACGGCCAGAAGGATCGAATCGGTCTGGATCAGGGTCGGCCAGGCGGCGAACTCGGCGATTACGTAGGCCGCCCCCACGCCGAGCACCACGCCGGCGATGCCGCCGACGAGCGCCAGCGTGGTCGCCTCGATCAGGAACTGGACCAGGATGTCGCGGCGGCGTGCGCCGACCGCCATGCGCAGGCCGATTTCGCGCGTGCGCTCGGTCACCGAGACCAGCATGAT